>NZ_JBHYJH010000005.1:0-99468 GCF_042740445.1 Streptomyces sp. NPDC059003
CCCCGCCGCAATGCGGCGGGGCTTCTGCGTGCCACTGGATGGGGTGTCAGGCGGAGGCATTGCTGTACTCCGGCTCCCCGGTGTCGAGGACGCGGAGCAGGGACGCGGTGACGACGCGTGTGCTGCGGCCGATGCGGAGCACTCGGCAGGGGAACTCTCCGCGGCGAACCAGGTCGTAGCCCTTCGCCCTGGAGAACCCGAAGGCCCGGGAAGCATCCTCGACACTGCCGGTTCCGGACCAGGTGGCGCGGATGTGCGAGGGGCTGTACTGGGCGTCCGCGTCCGGTATCACTTTGTTCTGGCTATGCATGTGTGGTTCTTCGGTTCCCTTCGAGATTGGCTTCGGTCGCGGAAATATCCCCGAACGCAGTGACGTTCCCCTCGGGCAACGTGATCACTGAGGGGGAGTGGTGAGCCTGAAGCTGTTCAACACAGTGGGCGGCGTGAGTGAGGTCATTCCGCGGCTGGCTGTGGTCGAGGCGGATGTGCAGGACCTCGTCGAGGCGCACATGGAGGCGATGCTGGGCGTGAGGTTCCTGGCGAGCGAGTTCGTCATCGACTGTGTCGAGGGCGGGCGGATCGACTCGTTGGGCCTTGACGAGAACGGGGCGCCGGTGATCGTCGAGTACAAGCGCGGCACCGATGCCGGTGTGATCAACCAGGGCCTCTACTACATGGCCTGGCTCGTGGCCCATAAGGACGCTTTCCGGAATCTGGTCCGCGACCGGCTCGGGGCCGAGGCTGCGTCCCAGATCTTGTGGAGCGCGCCCAGGCTGATCTGCGTAGCCGGCGACTTCACCCGCTACGACGCGCACGCCGTACGCGAGCACCGGCGCAGCATCGACCTGGTCCGCTACCGGTACTTCGGCAGCGACCACTTCGGCCTGGAGACCGTGGCCTCGGTCACGGGGCACCCGGCCAAGGCTCAGCGGGTACGCCGACGCGCGCCTGGGGTGCCGCCCGTCCGGCAGCAGGGCAGTGCCATGGCCGAGCTGGCCAAGGCGGTCGACGAGGCACTGGTCGGGCTCGGGGACGGCGTCACTCGGGTGCAGCGCAAGCAGTACCGCGCCTACCGACGGCTGCGGAACTTCGCCAGCGTCTGCCCGCCGCAGCAGACCAAGGTCCTCGCCTATCTCAAGGCAGACCCGAAGGAAGTCGACCTTGTCCCCGGCTTCACCCGGGACGTGACGGGGCTCGGCCACCACGGTACGGGTGATCTGGAGCTGCAGCTGCGTACGGAGCGGGACCTGGAGCGTGCCCAGGACCTGTTCCGCCTCAGCTACACGGCGGCATAGAGATCTCTTGCAGGAGCACCGACGGAGTGTGGAGTTGTGGTGTGTCGTCGTGACGCGGCCTTTCGACGTGACGGGCAGGGAATGGCGGTGGACCACTAATGGTCCGGACGATCCCCGGTTTTGCTAACCGGGGATCGTCTGCTATGTATCGCCCTGCACCCCGGCGGGCGCTTCGCGCGGCGCGATTTGGACGGGCAGCGCCTTGCGCTCTGTGCGTTCTGGCGCAAGGGGAGAGCAGGCGACCGCTGAGAGGAGTCCGCGTGCTGAGCCCCCCCGCGTCAAGGACCACGCTTCCCGCCGCAATAGGTCCGTCGGCGCGTATCGTTTGATCGACGTCTGAGTCGAGAACACGAAGTCAGGTACATGGTGGTGACCGAACGCCTGCGCTGGGCCGATCTACCGGGAGCGGCGGTCCGGGCCATCGAGGAGAAGATCGGGCCGATTGTCGACGTGACACCTGTTGAAGGAGGGTTCAACAGCGAGATCGCCGTGCGTGTGGATACCGCCAGCGGACCGGTGTTCGTCAAAGGGCTGCGCCTGGAGCACCCCCGGGGCTGGACGCAGCGCCTGGAGGCTCAGATCGCCCCACTGACAGACGGCCTGGCACCCCGGCTGCGCTGGCGCCTGGAGATAGCCGGTTGGGATCTCCTTGGCTTCGAATTCGTCAGCGCGCGACCCGCGGACTTCTCCCAAGGATCACCGGACCTGCTCCTGCTCGCTGACGCGCTTACTGCCCTCGGCCGCCTCCGGGCGCCAGATCTCGATCTCAAGCGGGCCGAGGACCGGTGGCGGCCGTATGTCGAGGAGGTGGATGTACTCCGATTCTTCGCCGGAAACTCGCTGTGCCACACCGACTTCAACCCGGAAAACGTGTTGGTTGCTGATGGCCGGGTACGGCTGGCCGACTGGGCATGGGCCACAGTAGGCGCACCTTGGATCGACCCTGCCGTCTGTGCGATCTGGCTGATCGCGACCGGCAACCAGTCCCCGCGTGAGGTTGAGGAGTGGGCCGCGCGAATTCCGGCTTGGCGCACCGCGCCGGCAGAAGTCATCGCCGCCTTCACGGCAGCCAACGCCCGGATGTGGCAGGAGATCGCCGAGGGCACATTGGGCGACTGGGTATCGAGCTTGGCTGCAGCGGCGACGCAGTGGGCGCACCATCACCGCACGGCCTGAGCCCGGGAGTTGCCGAGGGCCCGCGCTGGTTCGGAGGGCCCTGTCTCGCCCGCTCGGTCAGGGGCGAGGGCGCCTACGGGGGTGATGCTCAGCACGACGAACAGCGCGCCCAAAGCCGTGAAGGTGCCGGAGATCAGGATGCTGAAGAGGCTTCCGCATAGGGGCGACCAGGTCCCGCCGGGGCCCATGGTGGTCGTGGTTCGGGCGGGGTTGCTGAGATGGTAGCGAACGGCGACGATGTCGCCTTGGGCGAGGAGTAAGGCGTCCTTCTCGAATTCAATGTTCTGGCCGTCGAGGCCGTGAAGCTGTGAACGTGGTGCCAGTACGTGTTGTCTTCGCTGCCTGCCTACGAGTATCTGCGTATGCAGCGGCCTTCCACGGCGATGCGGCTCACGATAGAGCGGAGGCGGCCGAGTAGCTGTCGCGACAGGAATAAGCGCAGTGTCCCGAAGGCAGCCAGGATGCCGAGGTCGACCCAGAACATCGTCATCTGCGCAGGGTAAGGGCTCACCTGCCTCGCCTGGGAAGCTGCGCGGCCACGGGAAACGCCGCTACCGGAGCGGTTGTCGGCGTGGTGCGGAGCGCCGGGCCATCAGCCGTTGCAGGGCGAACGAGGCGGGTACCTTGGCCCTCGGCCATTTCGAAGGTGATGTACTGCACCAGGGCTGCCGGGGCGTTCGCGGACAGCTGCAGTGCCCAGGTCGGCTGGTGGACGGCGTGTCCGCCCCAGATGGTCCATGCGGGAAGAGGGCTGTCGGCTTTCTGGGCGGCGAAGGCGTCGAACTGTACGCCGCCTTTCTGGGGGCCGGGAGCCTGCCAGGTGATGTAGCGCCCGTCGATGGTGTGCTTCCACTCCGCGTCGGTGAGGGGACTGGTCGCCTCGGTGATGGCGGTCTCTGTGGCGCTAGTGGAGAGATTGCGGCCCCATGCGTTCTCGGTAGCCACGGCATCGAGCAGGGCGCTCACGATCGCGGTCGGCGTGGAGGCGGTGGCCGTGCCGTGCCAGAGGCGGTCACTGACGGGGGTGTCGTAGGCCGCGAAGGTCCACTTGGTCTCTCGGCCTACGGCGACGTGGTCGAAGATCGCGCGAAGGGTCAGTGACTCGTGATTCGCGACGGTCGTGGAGTCCTCCCAAGTTCTGTACTTCTCCCACTCGCCCTGTTCCTCGAGGAACTTGTCCAGCAGCCCTTCATGGTCGCCGGGGTCGGCCGCGTACACCGGCACCAACTCCGTCTTAGACTCCGGCGGTTCCACCGGTGAGTCAGCGATGGTTGACTCTGAAGTCGATATGGCGGCGAGAGCCTGGGCGGCCTGCTGTTCCGTGTCGGTGGGCGGCGGCGGGCCGGGGCGGACGGCATCGCCGTACAGACGCTCGAAGTCGGCGATGGCCTCGCCGGGGGTGTCGTAGGAGCCGCTGACGACCCGCAGGTGGTTCTCGCCGTGGAGGTGGACGCTCTCGGCGTGCTGGTAGGTGCCGACGGCGACGGTGGTGTGGCCGTCGTGGGCGTGCAGGTGGATGGTGAGGCGGCCGGACTGGATGTCGTCGTGGATCTTCTGGGCGTCCGCGGACACGAGCCGGATCTCGTCACGGTCCAGCCAGGTCATCGGGTGGTTGGCCCAGGTCCACCCGGTGTCGATCTCCTCCTGCAGTTGGTCGCTGATGTCCACGGTGATGCCGGTGTCGCGCAGGAGGTTGGCGGTGATGTTGGCGTAGTGGGGCTCCTCGTGGTCGATACGGACGAGGAGCATCGTGTCGTCGCTGGCTGGCCTGAAGCCTTCCGAGGCGAGGGTGGCGCGGGCGGTGTGCAGCGTGCTGCCGGTGAGGGTGGCGACGACGGCGCTGGGGTGCTCAGGGTGCAGGGCGAGATGAACGTGTGCGTCGGGCGCGGTGTCGGGCATAGCGGGCTCGTTTCGCCGGTCCGGGCCGACGCGGAGGTCGGCCCGGACCGGGGGTTCTAGCGGGTGGCTCGGACAGGGACGGGAGCGGTCCGCGGCGGCGGCCCGGCCCGAGGGGCAGCCGGGGTTCGGGCCGGGCGGGCGGTACGCGGTACTGCTGGGCTGGTGGCCTGCTGCCAGCGGGAGCGCACGGCAGTGAGGTCGGCCAGGGCCCGCCGGCTGCCGGTGATCAGCTGGTGGGGGCTGTTGGCCGGATCGTCGGTGAAGGCGGCGATGCTGACGGCGACGGTCTGCGCTCGGGTGAGCAGAGCGCGCTGCAGGACCTTCTCGCCCCAGTGTTCGGGTGAGCCGACGGGCGTGGAGAGCAGGGCCAGCAGGTCGGCGGGGGCGATGTCGTGTGCGAGGAGGCCGCGGTGCTGGGCTTCCCAGAGCACGGTGATCGGGTCGACGGCATCGCCGCGGTGCGTGAGCGCGGTGAGGCACTGCCACAGCGCCGCGTGCAGGGGGAGGGCGAAGTCTTCGGAAACGAGCCAGCGCATCTGACGGGTCTCGGCGGGGTACGCGGTCGCGGTGGCGATCAGGAGGCGTTCCTCGTCGAGGGCCTCCTCGCTCGTGTCCCTGGCGGGTGCCGGCGGCAGCGCGGTGCGCGGCAGGGAGCCGGGGTGCGAGGCGAAGCGGCCGGAGAGGTCGTCGAGGAACCGGGCGAGGGCGTCGGCCTGCTGGACGGTGGTCTTCGCGCGGTGGGGCAGGGTGGTGTCCACGGCGGTCTGGGCCAGGCGTTCGGCGTGGATGCGCAGGCTGCGGCGGGCGTGGTCGGCGCGGATCATCCGGGCGTAGGTGGCCGCGTGCTGGGGCCAGGGGCAGACCTGGATGAGGGTGTGCAGATAGGAGGCGGTCAGCCCGGGAGCGTGAGGGCGGGCCGCGTCCAGGACGGTGTTCAGCCAGGCCGGGCTGGTGCGGTGCTGCTCGGCGTCGGGGGTCGGCGCCGTGCGCATGGGGCGGAACAGCTCGCCGTGCGTGTGGTTGGAGAAGTGGTCCGGATCCAGCGGGCCGATCTCGTCGAGGCGGTGGGGCTCCAGCAGGAGGGCGCCGAGCAGGGATTGTTCGGCGTAGTGCACGGGTGGGGGCGGCGGAAGGCCGTCCAGGTCGTCGTTGTCGTCGGAGGGGGAATGGGGCATCAGGCGGCCAGGGTGAAGTCGTCGGAGGTGAGGGACTTGCCGAGGTGCGGCGCGAGCAGGTGGGCGGCGAGGCGGGGCGGGACCGCGTTGCCGACCTGGCTGAAGATCTGGCCCTTGTTGCCTTGCCAGGGATAGTCGGCGGGGAAGGTCTGCAGGATGCCGGCCTCGGCGGCGGTGATCCGGATCGGATCGGGGGCCGGGTCGGTGCCCGGTGGTGTGGGGGCGAGCGGCTCGGCCTGCCACACGCACTCGTTGGCCCGGTGGCCGAAGAACAGGGTCCCGGCTGGCTCGTCGATGGTGCGGACGGTGGCGTTGGCCTGGTTGTTGTTGCGCAGGGTCCAGCGCCACGCCGTAGGTATCGCTCGGGCGGTGGGGTTCTCGGAGTGGACGGCCTTCTCCGCCCGGCCATCCGCTGCAGCGGCGGCCGAGTTGGCGGGCGGGTGTGGTTTCCAGGTGCCGCGGTCGCGGGCGTCGCTGAGGGTCTTGCGGGCGCCGGAGGGGAAGGGTTCGGGCCCGCCGCCGGGTCCGCCTCCGGCGCAGACGGTGGGTACGGGGCGGTCGGTGGCGCCCCAGCCCAGGGCTTCGGCCATGGATATCCAGCGGGCGCGGCCCGGACCGAACAGCGAGTCGGGCTCGGCGAGTTTGGCGTGGGTGGGGGGTGGTGGCGCGGCGGTCCGTGTGCGTGAGGCGAGCAGGATCGCCCGCCTCCTGGTCTGCGGCACTCCGTAGTCGGCGGCGTTCAAGACGCCCGTCCAGGCCGAGTACCCCCAGGTCCGCAGGATCGCGGCGTACTGTCGCCACAGGGGCAGCACGTCGGGGACCTCTTCCATCGCGACCCACTCCGGCTGGCCGTTCTGGTGCAGGGCGTGCAGGTAGCGCATGGGTTCGGCGGCGAGCAGGGAGCGTTCGTCACGGCAGGCGGCGAGCAGCTTGGCGCGGGTGTCCAGACCTTGAGCGAGGTCGGCGACGGCCTGGTGGACCAGGGGCTGGTCGACGAGCCCGAGGCGTTTGCCGGCCATCGACCATGCCTGGCACGGCGGGCTCGCGATCAGCCCGGTGATCCTGCCGAGGAACGGCCAGAGGGGATAGGTGGCGACGTCGGTGCGAATCGTCAACTGCCCTGCCGCGGCTCGGGTTTTGCATGCCCACTCGTCCCATTCCAGGCCCACGTCCCGTACGCCGAGCACGGTCAGGGCCTGGCTCCATCCCCCGGGGCCGGCGAACAGGTCGAGTATCAAGAGGTCAGCCCGAAGTCGTCCTGGACCGGCTCGGCTTCACCGCGGCAGGCCCACGGGGAGCAGCCGTCGATAACGCCCTCTTCCAACTCCTGGGCGTCTGCTTCACTGTCGCCGAGTTCCTGCTGCAGGGCGGCCCATTCGGCGGCGGTCACGTGGTCGATCGGCGCCTGGTCGAGCGGCACGCGCGAGCGGTGGAGGAACGCCTCGCCCAGCAGCCGGTTGCCGGTGGCATTGGCGCGTGCATTCCCCTTCCGGATGGCCGCATCGAAGGCCACCACATCCGCCCACTCCTGCGGCGAGGAGTCCCGGATGGATCTCCACTGAGCGTTTCCGTGAAATGGGCACCCAAGGCAGCTTGATTTCGGTGTGTCCGCCAGTCCGAGTGACGTCAAGTACCTTACGCAGTCGGCTCTTGACCAGCCTATATCGATGAGTGGATGGCGGTTGCGCATGTATTTGACGTCTGAGTCCTTGGCTCGGTGGAATTCGTCGGTCGAAATGCCGACCCACTGCTCCACGTAGACGTCTCTCGGGATGCGTGCCGGATAGGGGTACCCGAGGAGTTCGCGCACCTTCTTCTTCAGTGGCTTAATTTTGTACTCACCAGTACTTCTCTGCACTTCACTCTCACGGGTGAACGGGGGTATGTGGGTCGGCAAAGGGCCTCCGAGATGGATGAGTTGAGGGGGCGGGGTGGTGGTGGCGTCCGCGACCGCCTGACGCGTCGCGGGGCGCCGGTAAGATCGGCGCCCTCATGGGAAGTGCGATGCGAACTTCAAGGCGGGGTGGCGAGGGGCAGAAGTACGCGCTGACCTCGGACGAGGACGACACTGACTTCTGGGGGTCGGCTCACGAGGCCGAGGGGTTGTTCACGCCGCTGGCGGATGAAGAGGGAGCACGCCTAGTGCGCCTCGTGGGTTGCCTGCCGCAGGGCGGCCTACTGAAGAGCGTTGACCACGTCGGCGCTCGTCGTGCCGTGGCGGGGAACGCCTGGTTCGACCTCCTCGACGGCGACGGCGCCACCATGGGGTCCTACTTCGTCAATGAGGTCACGGTCGTCAGAGTCAAGCGATCCGCCCGTGGAGCCGGCCTCGTAGACCTCACGGTGACGCTGTGGTGCGAGAACGCCTTGCCTGGAGCGGAGCGGGTGTGGGACTTGATCCGTGCGGGGCACCTGACTCGCACTGGCATGTGGCACGATCTTGCGCCCGAAGACCGCCATGCGTGGCTGTCGGTGGCGCTGTGGTCTCGGGAGTACCAACGTCAGGGACGGCCCGACACTCCTGCAGGCCAGGTGTTCACCTTGGACGGCCGGCACATCGTCGACAGGGACAGCTTCTACTGCGCGATCGGCGAGGCCATCAATGGGCCGGGCGGCTACTTCGGCTGGAACCTTGATGCTCTGGACGACTGTCTGACAGGCGGCTGGGGCGCCACCGCTCCGTTCACCTTGCACTGGGATTTCTCGGCCGAGGCCAGAGCGCAGTTGACAGAGCGCGTGCCCACCGGCGATGGCGAGGTTTCGCTGTTCGAGCTGATCCTGGAGATCTTGGAGGAACGGGGCGTGAACGTCATCCTTCGGTGAGCGATGGTCCGTTCCAGGCGTCGGCATGAGGAGGGTCATTCCGACTCCTTCGGGCGGCGGCGTGCAGGAATGCCGAGGTCGACAGCGGGGCGCCGTGCCATGCGCTGGGACTCGTCGCGCTTGGAGTGGAGGAGGGCGAGGGTGAGGTTCAGTCCTTCGATCTCACCGGCCCAGCCCTCCCGCTCGGCCCTGACCCGGCGGGCGAGGAGGTCCTTCTCGAGTTCGTCGAGACGGGCCAGCATCTTGGGGTTGACGTGCAGCATCGGGCAGCGGATGCAGGCGTGTTCGTGCTGGCAGGGGGTTCCGTAGGGGCGTCCGCAGGAGCCGAGTTCGACCTTGCGCTTGTCGAAGTGCTCGGTGAATTCGTCCCACTCTTCGGTGCTGGCGGGGCGGTATTCGTCGCTGGGGCGGATCTTGCGTCGGTTGTCGAGGTGGGTGACGTAGTGGCGGATGACGTCTTCGTCGAAGACCGCGACATATCCGCGGGTGGTTTGGATGTTGAGGTGTCCGAGCAGGGCCGCTCCGATGTGGATGGGCAGTCCGCTGTTGACGAGTTCGGTGGCGAAGATCCGGCGGAAGTCGTGCGGGGTGAAGTGCAGGTCCCGGAAGCCGGGGTGCGTCTCGCCGAGCGACTCGCAGCGGCGCCGGATCATGTTGAGGACGGTGTTGGTGCCGATCACCCCGCGGTTGGCGCCGATGCGGCGCTGGAACAGAAACGGCAGAGGGGTGCTCCAGAGCTTGTCGTGCGGGTCGTAGCGGCTGACCAGCGGGATCGGTTGTCCGTCGCGGGTGTGGCGGCGGATGAGGCAGGCGATGACGTGGAACAGCTCGGGCGACATGGGGATGACGCGCTCGCGGTCGGTCTTGGACGGTGCGATCACGAGCAGGCCGACGACTTCGCCGCTGGGACGCTGGTATTGGCGGATGCTGAGGTGGCTGAGCTCGCACATCTCCTCGATGCGGATGCCGGAGTGCCGCAGCACCTCAATGCTGGCCCAGTCCCAGAACGCCGTCTCCTCATCGGTCGTGATGTGGATAAGCCGGCCGGTTGCCTCGTCGGTGACCTTGACGGGCGGTGTCTCGTGGCGTGCGATCTTTCGGTCGGACTCGGTCACGGTCCGCCGGTAGCTCGTGCCGTCCAGGACGAAGCGGATGCCGTCAGGTGTGCTGGTCGCCTGCTCCAGCAACCTGCGGGCGTGGTCGTAGCGGTTCTCGACGTGCTCGGCGAGGACTGGCAGAAGGGGCTGTCGCTGGCGGGTTCGGTCAGCAGTGCGCTCGTCGTGGCGGCGTCGGCGCTTGCCGACTCCTCGTAGTTCTCCGGGCGGGATGGGGCAGGGGACGACCCAGTGGGCCCATCGTTCGGGTTCCTGCGCGGCCCAGGTGTGCAGGTCGAGGTAGAGGCTGCGGACGGTGATGATGATGTCGTCCTGTTGCCGGCGGGGCTTGCCGTCGTCCCGGATGGTGATCGCTTGGCGCCAGGCCGCATAGGTCTCGGGGGTGAGGCGCAGGTCGGCTTGGTCGGGGTTGATCTGCTCGACCTTGCGCCAGAACATCGATCCCAGCAGGTAGCAGATGTGCGACAAGGTGGCGTAGTCGGTCTCGACCATGCGGCGGCTGCAGTAGTCGATCAGGAGTTGGCGGATGCCCTGGTTGCGGATCGGGTAGCGATCGATCAGGTCCTCGACGCTGAGCTGGCCGCGGGTGAGCGCTGCCCGCAGCGTGGTTGGGGTGTCGGGTGGGAAGTGCCCCATGGCGTGCAGGACGTTCCAGGCGCCGATCCCAGGGAAGACGACTTTCCGTGCCTCGCCCAGCCCGAGAGCGACTGCGGCCCGTCGGCTCTCGTGTCCGTGGTGCAGCATGGCTGCCGGAGTGACATCGGAGAGAGACACGCCCTGGACGGCGAGCAGGGCGCAGATGTCGTTGAGCGCGTTGCGCTTGTGCTGCCAGGACATGTCATGTGCCTGGACGCGGTCATGGAAGGCGTCGAGCAGCGGGTCGTTCTGCGCCTCGTGGAACGGAATGGCGAAGCTGGGGAAGGTCTGGCTGCGGAAGGCCCTCAGCGACGGCTGGATCACCCGCAGGCAGATCAGTGAGCGCAGGCCGGTGTTCAGGTCCCGGCCGTAGCCGAGCTCCTGGCTGAGGTCGCTGGAGTTGACGCCGCCGGGCGCGATCGGGCAGGCGTCCCATCGTTCCTGCCAGGTGGCCCCCGGGAAGTCGCCCAGGTAGTCGAGCATCGTCCGTGTCACCTGGACCCGCTTGCTGCGGGTGTTGGCTGACATCTGCCCGATGTCGCGTACCACTTCAGCGATGGTCTGCGCGGACGCCGTGCTCAGATCCCCGTGGGGCCGCGGGAGGGTGGCCGCGACTGCGGGTGCCGCTTCCAGGGAGCCGGAGATGAAGCGGCTGGGAAAGCTCAGTTCCTTGTCGGCGTATTCGTGCCGACGGGTGCGGCCCGTGGCCGGCAGGGAGGTCGTGGTCTCAGGCACCAAACACCGCCGCGATGTCGGTCGGGTCGTAGCCGACCGCGTAATGGGTGGGTGTGCGCGGCTTGGCGTAGTGCGCGGCCATCACGTCGAAGAGTTCCTCGACGCGAACGGTCAGGTAGCGGTTGGTGGTCTGGATGTTCGCGTGCCGAAGGACGGCCTGGACCTCCTCGAGCTTGAGTGTGCCGCCGTTGGCCATGCGGTAGGCGGCGGTGTGCCGCATGTCGTGGAGCGACCAGTTCGTCCCGAGCTTGGTGTTGGCCCGCTGGATGACTCGGCGCATCGCCCAGTAGCTCAGTGGGCGGTCCTGTCCGTGCCGGGTCCGCCAGACCGGCTCGTCTGGGGGAGGAGTTCCGCACTGATCGAGGTAGCTGGCCAGCCTCAGGAACGCGGCCGGGGAAGCGGGCACCGCCTCGCGGGCACGGGTGCCCTTGGAGATGACGTAGATCTTCTGGCCGGACCAGTCGATGTCCTTCAGGCCCACCCCGAGGAGTTCTTCCGCCCTTGCGCCGCTGGAGACGTAGAAGTCGAGCAGAGCTCGGTCGCGCTCGCAGCCCATGGCGGCGAACAGATCGTCCCAGAGCAGATCTGGGATGGACCGCGGCGGCCGGTCGGCAACCTTCTGCCGCAGCCGTGCCCTGCCCAGCACGGGCGCCGGTTCCAGAGGACTGCGATGCCCGAGCACCCGCCGACGCTGCGGCGAGGCCGGCACTGGGTTCACGACCGGCCCGCGGCCCTGATGGCCGTGGAACTCGTAGAACCCGCTGACGACCGACAACGCATGGTTGATCGTTCGCGGCGCGTACCCCGGGCCCAGACTGGCCTTGCCTGTACGGATATTCACGGCTCCGGCTGCGCTGCTCTGGGGCGAGCGCCGCTGACGCTGCGGATTACGGGCCGATCGAAGCCATCCCGTAAGGACCGCGACTTCGGCCTCCGTCGCCTTCTCCCATGCCGTGCCCAGCAGCCACAACAGCCGGAACCAGCGCAGGAGACCGTAGGCGTAGCTCCGACCGGTCAGCGGGCTACAGTCGCCCAGGGCCAGGTCTCGCAAGTACACGGTCACCGGCTCCACTTCGCTACCAAAGCCGTTGACGACGATATACGGAGGGTGCTGCCCCTCGGCTGGAGCAACTGCCCCGGCCGAGGGGACGACAGCACGTCCCTCCATCAGTTCCTGTCGGATATCCACTCCACACTCCTTGATCGCGTGAGTCGGTCACGCGATCAACGAGCCTGAGGAGGTGCAGATAACGGAGCATTGGCGCCTGGTCATCCCGGGCTTGCCGTCCTTGTTCAGGATGTAAAGGGGCATTGAAGCGAAGCGGTGTTGCGGGTCGAGGGCGTCTTTTCTGATGTTTCCGGAGGAGACGCGCAGGATGGGGATTCCGGCTGGTGCGGCTATGTCCCGCTCCAGTCGGTCGAGGTGCCGATAAACGGCCTGCGGCTCCCATCCGGTATCGGCGAATATCGCGTAATCGACCTTGGGGAGAACGCCCTTGGCGGACAGGGCGAGCATGACACTGGATTGAACTCCAGCACCTAGAGAAATGCACTTGAAGGCGGGGGGTTCGGAGTCGGGAATGGTGCGTCCTTGAGGGGTGAGGCAGGGGATGGGGGAGGGTCAGCGCCGTGGGGGTGCCGGAGACGGCGCGGTGGGCGGCACGAGCACGGCCGTCGCCGACAGGGCGGCGCCAGGAGGCGCGGGGATCCTGCTGATGCCGCCGGCGAGTTCGTGCACCGCGGTGGCGGCGCTGCCCAGTTGGGCGTGAACGTCGCGGGGCAGCTGGCGCCAGTGGGACCAGTGCTGGGCCCAGGTGAGGATGTCGGCCGCGCTGTGCAGCTGGCCGGAGAGCCGGACGAGGGCTGCTGCCTGGTGGCCGGCTGCGGCGCGCGGGGACCGGTTCAGCTCCTCCCACGGCTGCGGTCGGGTGGCTGCTGCGGCTTCCAGGCCGTGAAGCCGGGCGTGCAGCAGTGAGCCGAAGGCCGTCGCGGTCGCCTCCCGCGCGGTGAAGCGCCCGCCGGTGCGCGGGTGCGGGCGAAAGCTCAGCAGGACGTCGTCCGGCGCGATGTCCGGCGAGATGAAGTCGGCGAGGGCGCGGGTGATGTCCTGCGGGGCAGGGTCGGGGCCAGGCACCGCCGTGGTCGGGGACGTCTGCTCCGCCGGGGTGTGGGGCAGGGCGAAGACGGGGCTCACGCGGTGGATCTGGTCGGCGAGTTGACGCAGTGATCCGTCGGCGTCCTGCAGCCAGGTGCGGGCGGGTGCCGGAACAGCGGACTCGGGCAGCGGGTGCTTCAGGAGCTGGGCTGTATGAGGCAACTGGGCGGCGAGGCCGTCGAGGACCGCCTTCTGTTGATGCTCACCGGCCTGGGCGAGGGCCCACAGTCGCAGCTCGTCCAGGTCGGTCGGTAGCGGACCGTGATCCGCCGTCGGGCCGTAGAACCGGGGGTGCAGGGTTGCGAGGTAGTGGTGGATGGACCCGCCGCCACTGCGGTGGCCGAAACGGGAGGCGACCCGCGGGCGGGCTCGGTAGCCGATGAGGACATCTCGGATCGCGATGTCGGGCGTGACCATGTCGGCCAGAGCACGGGCCAGTTGGTACGGGGTCGGGTGAGCGGGGAGCGTATGGATCTCCAGCGGGAGCGAGAAGGCGGGACTGCACGACCGGGGCGCGGCAGGCAGCGGTAGGGCCGCGCGTCAGCGGGAGCGCGCGGGTGCGGAGGCGGCCTTGACCTGTGCCGGGCGGGCGGTCGTCAGGGCGGGGGGCCGTACATGGCCGAAGCTGGCCGCCAGGGTGCGGCAGCCGTCGGCGGTCAGGTGAACGCGTTCGTCGTGCAGGATCCGTGGGGTCTCCTCGCGGCCGGCGAGTCCGCGTGTTTCCAGGGAGCGGATGGTGCTGATGCTGATCCGCAGATCGTCGCGGCTGACCCTGGGCTTGTCGTCGTGGCGGTCGATCGTCACGAAGCCCTGGGCGACGGCACGCAGGGCGGTGTGCTGCGCGGGCGAGAGGTCGAGCAGCTGGTCGGCGGGCAGGAGGCGTTGGCGCCGCATCTCGGTGACCAGGAGTTCCGCGGTGGCCAGGGCGTCATCGGCGCCGAGGGCGGTCAGGTCGCGCACGAGGGCGAGGCGGTCTCGCACCTCGGATCGGGCTTCCTTCGGTGTCAGGGGCGGGCCGTCCTCGCTGGGGGCGCCCACGCGGGCGTCGTCGAGGATGTCCTCGGCGTCCAGGAGGTGATCGGCCGCGTCCAGGGCGAGATGGGCGAGCTGCCGGATGCGCGCGTAGGCGGAGCGGATGCCGGGGCTGTGGTACATCCGCTGGTGGTTCAGCGCGTCGACGATGTGGAGCGCTGAGTGGGCCAGGTGCTGGGTTCGGGGGATCTGCTTGCCGACCGCGGTCGCGGGGCTGGTGCCGTTGATCTCCATGATGGCCAGGGAGTTGAGGGCATCGTTGTGCCGGTTGTAGTCGCCGGCGAGTGCCAGCAGCGCCTCGGGCGCGGAGAGTTGGGCGGTCATCGGGGCGGCTCGGGATTCCAATCGGTGCGGGGCGCCTTCAGCGCGCAGGTGGGTGGGAGCTGCTCGGGGTGTGTCTTGCTAGTTGCGGAGGTACGGGTGCCTGGAGCGGATCCAGGTCCGCAGGGGCGGTGTCCGTCATCGCCGTGATGCATGCACCGCAGGCGGATTGGGCGTCGGCACCGCCGTCGTGGTGGACAGAGCGGCTGGGTGGTGCTGGGCCAGGGCGCGCTGTCCCTGGTCGGTGACCGCGATCTCCTGTCCGACGAGCAAGGACTTGCTCGTGTCGGTGGTGACGAGGCCGCGCTTGGCAAGGGCCCGGAAGGTGGCGATGGAGATGCGGGCGCTGTCCTTCGCCGCGACCCGGGTCACGCTCAGTCCCCGCTGCTGAACCCTCTCGTAGAGGCGTCCCTCTCCCTGGGCCAGTGACTTCAGCGCCTTGTACTGGGTGTCGTTCAGCCGGGGCCCGGCCTGGTGCTGGGCGGCGTGTGGAGGGCGGGGTGCGGCGGCCGGGAGGCTGCGGCTGATGCTGGTGGCGAGGTAGTGGCAGGCGGTCGCCCCCACGTCGAGCTGCAGGGCGGCGTCCTTGAGGTGACTGTTCATGCGGGGGATGGCCTCGGCATGGCGAGCCGCGCGGACCTGGGCGTCGTCGGCCGGATACCGGTCGAAGGGCGCCCCTTCGTACGGGTTGGCGGAGAGGGCCTCAGCAAGGTCGGTGCAGGCCAGGGAAGCGCCGGCGACGGTGGCGGACAGGGCCTCCAGCCCGGCGCGGCTGCCGGTGACGCTCGTGTACGTGCTGTTGTCCAGCGCCGTCAGGTGCCCGAGTGCGGTGGCGGTCAGTTCCTGGGCCTTGAGCAGGAGCGGCGTGATCTGGTGCAGTGCATCCGTACCCGGGGAGTAGGAGAGGTCGCGCACGCGGTCGTGCAGTTCCTCGAATCCCTGGGCCAGGGTGCGCAGTTGCTGCATCTGTTCGCTCAGGTCGAGCGGGGGCATGGTGCTCCGGAAGGGGGTCAGCGGCTTCGGGCGGCCGTCTGCGTGCTGGTCACGGGGCGGGGCGCGGGGCCCGGCGGGGCGGCCGGGGGCAGGGTGAGGACGGTGGCGAGGACCGTGGCTCCGGTGGGGGTGAGGCGCACGCGGTCCTGGGGCGGCCCCCCGATATAGGCGGGCGCTGCGGAGTTGGCCTTGCGAGCGATGAGGTCCTTGGCTTCCAGGGACCGCAGCGTGCTGATCAGCACGCGTGCCGTGCGGTGATGGACGTACTGCCGGTCGGCCGAGCCAGTGACCACGACGTGGCCGCGGGCGATCTCGTGCAGAGCCGTGTGCTGCGCGGCGGAGAACGATTCCTCGGGCGGTGGGGCGTTCCTCAAGCGCCTTCGCCGTATCTCCCCGGCCACGCGCGTCGCGCTGTCCAGGACGGCTTCGGGGGCCAGAGCGGTCAGCTCGCGGGCCAACTGGGGGCCATGGTCGGCGGAGGCCGTGCTCAGGTAGGCGAGCTGTTTGAGCCGGACGACGGCGTCGGACAACTCGGCGCTCTCATAGAGCCGTTCCTCGTGAATGGCCTGGATGACCGCGAGGGTCTCAGCGGCCAGGTTCTGCGCGGCAGCGACGTGTGTCGCCGGATCGGGCTCGGCGCTGGCGGCGAGCAGCAGGTCGAGCATGTCGTTGTGCTGGGTGTAGTGGTCGGCGAGGGCGAGCAGACGCTCGACGGGTGTCGGCGGTGGGGGCACCTCGAACAGCAGCGCGTCGGCGGGTGGCTCGGTCATGTCCGGGAGCGGTGTCGAGGGGCGGATGCGGCGGACGGCGCCGGCGCGGTGGTGAGCAGCGGCGGTTCCGCCGGAGGTTGCGGCGCGGACGCGAAGGAATCGAGGACGGCGTCGACCTCCGCGATGTGTCTGGTGCAGGCGAGGGCCTGCTGGTTCGTTGCGGGGTGGGTGATGGCCCGCAGCGTGACCTCGGGGTCACTGTTGCCGCACTCCAGGCAGCAGCGATGGCGGGGGTTCCAGTCGTCGGGGACGTCGTGGATCTGTGGCATAGGCGGTTCCAGGTGTGCTGACGGGCGGTGCGCAGATCGGGATGGACGGCACGTGAAGCCGAGCGGTTGAGGGAGAAGGGCGAGGTCTACGCGGCGGTGTCGAAGTCGGACTGCTTGGGGGCGGCCTTGGCGACGGCCCGGTCGGTGATGCCCTTTGAGGCGCGTGCGGAGGCGGCGGACAGTTCGTCGGCGCCGGGCTCGAGGTACCAGGGGCGCAGGTCGAGCATGGCTGCGCGCATGCCGGTGGCGAAGCACAGGGCGGTGCCCTTGGGCAGGGCGCGGATGGCGTCGGCGGCCAGGATGCGTTCCTGCCGCATCGACACCGAGGTGCTCTTGCCGGATTCCGAGTGCGAGGTGGAGGTGGTCTCCACGTCGTGGTCGCCGATCAGTCGGGAGAGCTTGTCGGCGAAGTCCGGGTCGTCGATGCCGGAGCCGATCACCTTGATCGTGGAGGCGGACCACATGGCGTCCATGCCGGCGTCCCCCCAGACCTTCTGGCCCTGGCGGTAGCTCTGCAGGATCGTGATGGGGATGATCCCGCGGCTGCCGAGGTGGGAGTACAGGTCCGGGAGGTCACTGATCTTGCACACGTTCGCGGCCTCATCCAGGATCGCGAGCATCGGCGGGTCCAGGCGCCCGCCGGCCCGCTCGGCCTGCGCGGTCGCGGCCCGCATCACGGAGTCCGCGCACGCGGCGATCAGGGCGCTGGCTCCGCCGCCGCCGTCCTTGGACAGCAGGTACAGGGTGTCGGTCGAGGTGACGAACTCCTCCGGGCGGAACTCCTCGACGTCCTTCTGCGGGGTCACCCACGCGGCGATCTCCGAGTTCAGCAGCGCGGCGGCGTACTGCCTCGCGGTCTCGTAGATACCGTCGCGGGTTTCGGGCGGGCCTTCGACGGTGCCCTTGAGCTGGGAGGCGACGGCGGTGAAGCCGTGGTCGCGCAGGATGTCCAGTGGCGTGCGGTCGGCGGGGAAGGCCAGCCACTGCATCACGTCGGTGATCGGGCGCTCGTCGAGGGCGGCGGCGAGGAACAGCTGGGAGAGGATGTTGGATCCGGCCTTGGACCAGAAGTCGCCCTGCTGGGAGGCGTCCACGCTGGCGGCGAGGAAGTGGCCGGCCAGGCGGCCCGCCCCGTCGAGAGTCTTGGCGGTGGCCAGGGGGTTCCACCACATCTCGCGCTGGGCGTGGGCGATCTGCTGCGGGTCCATCGACCAGGTCCGGCCGACGGCTGCCCGTGCGTCGAGCGTGGCGGTAAAGGCATCGCCCGCCGCCTTGTTGGAGGTCAGCAGGACCGGGCCGGGCGCATTCAGGATGGAGGGGATCGCCAGGGACGTGGTCTTGCCGGAGCGCGGCGCCATGATCGCGACCGCGACGTCCTCGTACCCCATGCGCACCTCGTACTTCGTGCCCTGGAGGTTGCCGAGGAGGATGCCTGTGTCACGGGCGTCGATGTGCTTGGCGTCCTTCAGGCTCGGGCGCAGCGAGCGGGCTTTGGAGGTGATGGCCTTGGACATCAGCGGCGCGATGTCCGTGTGCTTGGCCATGCCGTCGATGCGCTTCTTGCGCCCGCTGCTGGTGCCCTTGTGCCGTTTGTAGAGCACGGCGGCGGTGATACCGAGGGCGAGCAGCATGGCGCCGGGCAGAATGCGCGTGCCGATCAGGAGGGACGTTTCTCCCAGGTCCGGCCAGAGCTGCTCGGGGTGCAGTAGGGCTTGAACGGGCTGGTAGGGGGCGCAGGGCTCGGAGCCGGTGGTCCAGGCGGTGATCTGGCCGCCGAGCCAGGCGAGATTGGACAGGGGGACGCCGACGGCGATGGCCCCAAGAAGGATCTTGAAGGCGATGTCGGTCGCGTCGGTGGACTTGGTGGAGGAGGGCTGGGGCAAGAGGGCGGTTCCAGAAGGGGAGTTGGGTGCTGGCGGGGTCAGCGGGGCCGACGGGGGGTGGGCACGTTCGGCGGGGCGGGCGCAGCGGCCGGTGGCGGCGGGGTGCGCCGCTTGGCGAGGGAGGCGGTGCGGCGTTCCAGCGCGAAGGCGAGGGTGTCCGCGCTGACCCGGCCGGAGCTGGTGCGCCCTTGGGTGGAAGCCAGGTGGGGGACGCGGTGCGGTTCGCGGACCAGGGGCGTCTCGTCGGCCAGTGCGCCGAAGAGCGCCGAGACGAGGTACGGCGGGGTGTCGCCGTCCACGTACGCGCGCCAGACCGCGGGGAGCTGATGGACGGAGGTCTCGACGATCCAGCTGGCGGTGCGGCCGTCCTCGTGGACAGTCCGATCGACGCGGGCCAGGCCGTCGGGTGCGGCCATGCCCTCGGGGGAGATGAGACCGCCGTGGCGGCGGGGCGCATGCCAGCCTGCGGCGCGCAGCACCGCGTACGGGTCGCCGGACGCTGTCGGCGGTGGGACGGGGGCGGTGAGGGCATCGGTGACCTCAGCGATGATCTCGACCGGAGTGTGGGCGTCGAAGGTCATCGACCAGGCCCGCTGGTCACCGTGGTGCGCGTGGCGCAGGGTCCACCACGGCTCGGCCGGGTCGGGGTCGGGGGCGATGCGCAGCTGGGCGAGCTGGTCGGGGCTGGTCAGGATGACCCGGGGCACGAGCGGGTCCTCGGCGGTGCTCCAGTGGCAGGCGCGGTGCAGCGGGACGGTGACCCAGGTGGGGTCGCCGGGGCCGGCGAGGTAGCGGGGGGCGACCAGGACCACGTCGATGTCGTGCGGCACGCCGGTCACCTCCGGACGACGTAGGACGGCGGCGTGCTGAGAGCTGCCGGGCGTGCGTGTGTTGTGGCTGAGGTCAGAGCCGGTGAGCGAGGCGGGAGGTCCTGGGCGGCGGCCTGGATTTCGAGGAGGGCCTTGCCGTGGCTGGACCAGTCGTCGAGGTAGGACCAGGCTTCCTCGTTGCGTTCGGCGAGCGCGTCGTCGTACGCGAAGCTGCCCGGCCGGGCGTTCAAGGGCAGCGCATCGCGGGCTTCGAGCCATTCGTGCTGCAGCGTGCCGAGCTGCTTGAGGGCGTAGTCGAGAACGCCCAGCTGCCAGGGCCAGCGGGACTGAAGGTGCGCGGGGTTGAGGTGCTGCACCTGCACTTCGGCGGTGGCCAGCAGTTCCTTGGCGAAGGAGCGGACGCGGTTGAAGGACCGCCAGGTGTCCGCGTCGCGTTTGACGGCGCGGCGGCTGTGCTCGGCGTCGTCGAGGGGCCAGCCGTCAGGGTCACTGTGCTCCTCGCGCCAGGCGTCGAAGTCGGCGAGGATCTGCTCGCTTTCGCGCAGGAAGGCGGCGAGCTGCTGCAGCCGCTGGCGGTGGATCGCATCGGGCGTTTGGGCAGGTGGGGACAAGAGCGCTCTCAGACGGAAGACGGATAGGGGGCGGTGAGCCGGGCGGACGTGCCGCCCGGCTCGGTCAGCGGATCCGGCCGGCGCGGGGCGCTGGCGGGGGAGTGGCGGGAGTGGCCTTCAGCTGGTCCTCGCGCGTGGCAGCGAGCGGTGCGGCCTGGGGGCCGAGCTGCTCGCGGGCCAAGGCGTTGATGTCGAGGACGGCCTGGCCGTGGTCAGCCCATCGGTCGAGATGGGGCCGGGCTTCGGCGTAGGACTCAGCGAGCAGCGCTTCGTGCGCCGTGCCCCCGGTGCCGTCCGGCAGGGCGTCGCGACGGTCGATCCAACGGCGGTGCACGGCGTACAGCTGCTGGGTGCTGGTGCGCAGCTGTCCAAGCTGCCCGGCGAAGTGCCGCGTCTGCTCGGAGTCGGGCAGCTGGTCGAGTTGCTGCTGCGCGGCATCCACCAGGGTGTCGGCGTGGTAGTACACCGTGCCGAAGGCGGACAGGAGGTCCGAATCCCGTTGGGCCTGCCGGCGGGCGTAGGCGACTTCGTCGTCGGGCCGGCCCGTGTCGGGGTCGCAGTGCTCGTGTGAGTAGGTAGTCCACCGGGCGTGGATCAGCTTGCTGTCGCGGAGGTACCGGGCGAGTTGGTTCAGGTAGAGCTGGTGGGCGTGTGCGGGCGGTGTGTACGTGGGCAAGGCGGGGTCCTGGGGGAATCGCGCGGGCCCAGGGGCAGGGGAGCCGGGCGGGTGGGGCTGCCTGGCTGTGTTCACCGGCCCCGGGCAGCGGCAGAGGGAACCGCAGCGGGAGGCGGGCCGCCGTGCGTGGCCAGCGCGGCGGTGCGGCGGGCCTTCCGGGCGGCTGCGCGGACGGCTTTCAGCCGGGCCTCGTGCGCGGCGGCGAGCTCCTCGCCCTGCGGGCCGCGCTGTTCCTGGGTGACCAGGTGGGTGTGCGGCACGTCGTACATGCCGCGCTGGACGGGCTCGTCGCTGGCCAGCGCGCTGGTGAACGCGGCGATCAGGTGGGGCGGCATCTGGTCGTCGAGGTAGGCGTGCCAGATGCGGCTGAAACCCCCGCCGCCGTTGGGCACGGCGGCCTGGGCCCGCCAGTGGAAGGACTCGTACGGCTCGACGGCCCACCGCTCCAGGCTGAGGATGCCGTCGGGGTGGCGGGCGATCTCATTGCCGCGGTCGTCGCGCTCGTAGGACCAGCCCGCCGCGGTCAGCGGCGACCAGATCGGCGGAGCCTGCTTCGGGGCGGGCCCGAGCAGCGCGTCGGTGAGGTGGGCGAGGATCTCCACGGGGGTGTTCGCGCCGAACTCGCTGTACCAGCGCCGGCCGTCTGCTTCCTGGCCACGGACGCGCCACCATGCCCCGTACGGTTCGGGGTCGGGCTCCAGCACCACGGTGTGCCGGTAGTCGGGGCCGACCAGCAGGACGTGGGGGAAGGCCGGGTCGGAGCGGTTCGCCCAGCCCGCGGCCCGCAGTGCCTGGGTGATGTGCCGCGGATCGCCGCGTCCGGCGAGATGGCGGGGCTGGGTCTCGAACCAGATGATGTCGTGCGGGGAGTTGGCCCGGGTGGGCAGGTAGGGATCGTTCATCGCTCCGGGGCGCCGGTCTGCTTGCGCAGCCGCTGGACGTCCCAGTGCAGAACATGCCAGTCCGTGGCCTCCTGGGCGGCTTCGCGGAAGGCTTCCGTGCTCAGACGGAGTTCGTCGCTCAGGGGGAACGCGGCCTGCTGGCCGATGAGGTGTTCGCTGCAGCGCAGGATGTTGCCGAGCTGGATCGGGACGCCGTCGTCCTCGTCGAGCAGCGGCGCGAGCAGCGGCAGTACGTCGTGCAGCGGGGGATGCGTACGGAGGTAGGCCGCGAAATCGGCGAGGGTGCTCGTGGCCTGATGGATCTGGCCGGGGGTGGGGGCATCGGATGCGTGGTGGGGCAAGTCGGGGTGCTTTCAGTGCGAGGACAGGGGCGGCCGGAGGGCCAGGGGCCGGTCAGCGGCGGGCTCGGGAGCCTGCCTGCGCGTACGGACCGGCGGTGGGCGTCTGGCGTCGGGGCCGGGTGGAAGCCCAGGAGTTGCGGGCCCAGGTGGCGGCGCGGGCAGCGCGGATGCGGGTCTGCTGCCAGGCGGACATCTCGTCCGGCCGCACCGACACGGACGTGGTGCGGATGCGGGTGGACGGCGGTACATGTCCACGCGGACGGATGACCTGCTGCGGGTCGGACAGCGCGGTGCTGAATGCCTGGATGAGGTGCATCGGTGTGCTGCTGGTGAAACTGGCGTCCCAGACGCGTCCGTGCTCATTGCGGGCCCCGGCCCACCACAGTGCCTCGCCGGGCTTGGACTGGTGGAACTGCATCCAGGCGCCGCCGTCGGGGCTCATGGCGGTGAAGTGCTGGCCCTGCTCGGTCTTCCAGCGCTGCTCCTGCAGGGGCGCCCACACGTTGGGCGCGTGCGCGGAGCGGGGGCGGGTGAGCGCGTCGGTGAACCCGGCGACGATCTCCACGGGCACCTGGCGGGTGAACGTGGCGTGCCAGGCTTCCTGGCCGGGGGCGGCCTTCCCGGAGATCGTCCATCCGCCGGGCTGGGTGAAGGGGTCGTATCCGATGCGGACGGACTTGTCGGGGCTGTCGAAGACCAGCGGCCCGCCGGTCTTGGACTTGTCGTGCCAGCCGGAGGCGCGCAGGAACTCGCTGACGTAGCGGATGTCGCCGCCGCCGGCGAGGTAGCGGGGCTCGACCAGGTAGTGCTGTTCGGCCTGCTGGGCTCCGGGGCCCCAGCCGGTCCACTGCTGCTTCTTCACCGGCTCCTCCTGACGACCATGGCGGAGGCGACGGGCTTGGGCGGTGTGGTGCGTGCCGTGGCCGGGGGTGTCCCGAGCTGCTTGATGGCGTCGGTGTGCTCGTCAAGATCCGTGCCGACGCGGTGCAGTTCGTTGGCGGACCGGCCCATCGCGAGCCACACCTCGGGCGGGAGCATGCCGCGGTGGGCCTGGCCCTGGGCGAACCGGGAGCCGGTCTCCACCAGGTGGGTCACCCCGGTCACGAGTCCGTCTTCGAGGTCGAAGACCTCGCTGAGGATCTCGGCAGCCTGGCTCGGTGTGGCCTCGGTGAGGTATTCGTCCAGGACCCTCAAGCGGAAGGCGATGTCTCTAGCGAGGTGTACGGGGGAGTTGGACGGGTCGGTCATGGGCCTCCTGGGGCAAGGGAGAGGGGCGGTCAGCCGCGTCGGCCGAGGCGGCGGGCTTCGCTGAGGGTGGCTTCTGGCCGGGCGCCGGCCAGGGGGATCGGGCGCTCCGTGCTGCCGACGGCGACGGCGCGCAGGTAGTGGCGGAACAGGGCTGCGGCCAGGCGCGGCTTTCGCGTGGCAGTGATGGGCGGGGGCGTGTGGTCGGGTGTGGGGATGTGCGGTCTCTCTCGGGCGGCGGGGCCGGCCCCTATGCAGGGGCCGGCCGAAGAGGGTGGTCAGGGGGATCGACGGGAGCGGCGGCGTCCTGCGGCGGGTCGTGTCGCAGGGGCTGGGGCCGGTGGCGACGGCCGTGTCGCGGCGCGGGCGGCTTGGTAGGCGGTGCCGCCGAAGACGGTGTCGATGGAGATCCGGTATCCGGCACCGGTCAGCAGGGGGACGGCGCGGTCGGCCATCTGCTTCATGGCGATCTCGTCCCAGTGCTCGGGGACTTGATGCCACTCGTCGTCTTCCTCGGGTGCGCAGTGGCGGTCGAGGCCGAGGCCGTCGAGCAGCGCCAGGAGGTGTTCGGGGGCGCCGGTGCGGCTGTCGACGTAGATGGTGCCGTCGCGGTGGTAGATCAGTACGTCGACGTCGTGCTCGTCGGCGAGCGTCATGGGTGGGGGCTCCGGGGCGTGGTGGTTCACCGCCGGGCAGGAGTGGTGCGGCTGGGGGCCTTGGCCGCGGGCCGGGTGCTGGCTGGCTGTGCGGCGGTGGGGTGGCGGTGATTGCGGATGTCCGCGACCGCTTCCTGGTAGGCGGTGGGGTCGAAGAGTTCGTCGGGGATGTTGACGACATATCCGGCCAGGAGCAGAGAGGGGAGGGCCCGGGTGGCGGCCTTCTTCTGCTCGGCCTCGCTGAGATGGCCGGGGACTTCGTGCCAGGTGTAGACGGGTCCGGCCGTCACCGTGGTCTTGCGTTCCAGGCCAAGCGCGTCGAGCAGGGCCAGGAGCTGCTCGGGCGCACCGGTGGGGGTCTCGGCATAGATCGTGTCGGTCAGGGGCTTTCGGTAGATCTCGACGTCGGTGCCTTCGTCGTCGGCTCTGTTGCCCACAGGCGGGGCTTCTCCCTTCTTCTGGGGGCTATCGCCGCCGGGCGGGCGACTTGGTCGGTGCCGCGACAGGGGCGGTGCCCAGGGCGGGCTTGGCCTGCGGGAGCCGCACGCTGACACCGATACCGAGCCGGTCCAGCTGCGCTGCTGCCTGCTGGATGGCCTGTGACTGTGCGGTGGTGTCCTCGCCGGGCAGCACGAAGATGTCCCTCTCCGTGTCGTAGACGCAGCCGTTGGCGGTGAGGATCTGGGCGGCGTCGGCCCGGTCGGGCTTGGTGACGTGGAAGTCCCGGCCGCTCAAGGTGATCACCACGAGTTCCGGGGGCGCGGCCGGGGTGAGGCGGGCGGCGTTGTCGCGGACCTGGGCGAGGGCCTTGTCGTAGCGGGGCAGCAGGTCGGTGGTGATGTCCGCGGCGGCTTGGACCGGGTCGTCGGGGACGGCGATGCCGTCGGGCTCGCGTACGGCGTGGAAGGCGTCCGCGGGGAGGTCGGCCGGGGCGATGGCGCCGACGAGGAACTCCTCGCCGCTTCGGGGGCGCGCGATGACATACAGGCGGGAGCCATCGTCGCGGGTGAGGACCGCGTCCTGGTCCAGAACGTGCTCGGCAATCGCGTGGGCGACCAGGTCCATGTCCCAGACGTGTTCGGCGCGGGCGAACTGGTCGGGGTAGTGCGCGTGTATCTGGTGCTCACTGGTCCAGTTGCCGGGGAGTTCGTCGGCGAGGGCGATGGCGAAGGACGCGATATCGGGGGCGGATTCGTGGTCGTGCATGGGTTCCTCGGGGATGGGGGTCAGCGCCGCCGTCCGGCGGGCGCCGGGGCAGTGGGCGGCGGGCTGGGCGTGGTGGTGGTCCGGGGCGGGGGCGGGCAGCCGCAGACGGCGGAGGCTTCGCGCTCGGTGGGGCCGACTTCGGCGCTGCACACGCTGCGCTGCGGGTGCGGTTCGTGCCGGTCGGCGAGGTCGGCGCGCACCCCGGCAAGGTCGGAGCGGATGACGTCCAGGCGGCCTTCGACGAGGTAGCGCAGACGCCCGGCGGTGGCGATGTCGGCTGCTCCGCCCAGGCCCAGGTGGAACTCGATCGTCGCCGTGAGGACGTCGTCGAGGGCGGCCAGGACACCGTCGTGGGCGGCGGTGAGTTCGGTCAGCGCGTCCGCGACCTCCTCGGTGGTGGTCGCCTGGCGGATGCGTTCGGCCTGGTGGGCGACCACGGCGCCGATCGGGAGGTACTGCGCCTCGCGACGTTCGGTCTCGAACGCCGCATCGCAGTCGACGTCGTACTTGACGGCGCGCAGCCGTGCCACGGCCCGGGTGGCCAAACGTTCCTCCTCGGCCTCGTCGAGGCCGGTGGGCAGCCGGTGATAGCGCTCGTGCACACGGACGACGGGAACGAAGCCGGTGCGCTCCAGGATGCTGTGAGCTTCCGGGTCGCCTCCGCGAGCCAGGACTTCGCCGGAGTGCACGTCGCGTTGCAGGGTCAGATAGCGGTCGGCAATGGCCAAGGGCAAAACTTTCTCGGGGTGTTCAGCGGGAGCGGCGCGCGGGCGCCGGGCGCGGAGCGGCCGGCACATGGGTGGCCAGGGCGGCGCGCTGGTTGGCGCCGGGCAGATCCGCTGCTATCGCTTCCAGGTCCTGCTGGATGCCGTACAGACGCCGGGCGATCCACTCCAACCGGTGCCCCGCGTCGGGCCGGTTGGGGGGGGCACGCTCCTCCCGGGGGTGCGCGGCCTCCTCCACCCGGCCGCGCACCGAGGCGATCGGCCCGTTGGTCTCGTCGGCGAGCTGGCACATGAGCGTGGCGAGCTGGGCGGCGACGAAGGGCGGGGACTGGTCCTCCGATGCTCGTGGCAGCGCGGGGCGCGCTGCGGGCAGCATCGCGGTGAGCGGACGCCCCTGCCGGGGCTGCGCCGGGACGAGGTCGAGATCGTCCTCGATGCGCCGGCACTCGTCCATGAGAGCCTGGTGCAGCAGGTGGGGCTGGCGGGCCCAAACGCCGTCGCTGCGAATGAGGTTGGCGATGATGTCGAGGCGGCCTGGCTGCGCCTGGAGAGCCACCCAGCGGCACGTTTGCCCGGCCCCCGGAACGGTGAGGCCGGTGACGCGGGCCAGCCGCTGCGCGATCTCCGCCCACTCCGGCGGGTGCAGGGCCCGGTCCGTGGGATGCAGCCGGACTGCCAGGTGGAAGATTTCGGGGTCGTTGGCGCCTGGCCCGGCAGCGTAGGGGTGGAGGCTGACCGGTTCCAGGAGATGGTCCTCCCAGTCGGCGAACATCCACTCCTGCGGACTGCCCTGGGCGTAGCTGTGCTCGCTGTGCGAGTGGGCCACCACCACCTCGCCCAGTACGTCCTGTTCGGCAACGGGGCGGCCCAGAGCGGCGGAGAGGGGGATGGAGGGGAAGTGTTCCGCCTCCAAGACGTGGGCGATCACTGGCCGTTCCCACGGTCGGCGATGTGCACCAGCTGGTTCAGCGCGGTGGTGGAGTACCAGCCGCAGTCGATCACGGTGCCCGCGTCGGCGAACTTCGGTATCAGGTAGTCCTCCAGGGCGCGCAGGTAGATGAGGCAGTCGGGGCAGCGCCGCGAGAGGTGGACCAGGTAGCGGGGGTGGGCGGTGACGAAGGTCTGCTGCCCTCCGTTGGGGTCGCGCAGTCGCCATCCGTCCTCCTCGGTGGGCGTGTGCCAGGACGGGGCCACCACCGTCATGGCATCCCCCCACAGCTCCCCGCCGGCGACGCCCTTGAGGATGACGACCTGGTCGCCGGGCCGGAAGTGGCCGTGGGTCATGTCCCTCTTGGGCGTGAGGATGTCTTCGGGAACGTACGGCGGGCGGGCGGCTTGGGGCACGAAAGGGGTCCTTCCACGAACGGCACGGGCGGCGGTGGAAGGACAATGGTCCGGACGATCCCCGGTTTTGCTAACCGGGGATCGTGGGGTATAACGCGTCGCGCGGTCCGGCCCGCAGCTTTCGCCCGGACCCTCAGCGGAACGGGTTCTCGGTGCCGAGGTCGGCCTCGGTGGCGGCGTCGAGAAGCTCGGGAAGGTCGGTTCCTTCGGCGTCCCTTTGGTCGATCCACCACCCGGCGCGGCTGATCGTGCGGATCTTCTCCTCGAGTGCGGCCCAGTCCGCCTCGTCCCAGGTGCCTTCGGTGACCAGGGCGGTGTAGGCGGCGGTGACCAGCTGGTGGCGGGAGCGTTCGCCCCAGTCCAGGGCCTTCTCGGGGCCTTCGAGCGGGGGCATCTCGAACTGGGTGGCCCAGTCGGCAGCGGCCTGCTGTTCGGCGGCGCGACGGGCGGCGAGCCACTCCTCCTTGCTGGCGCTGTCGTTGTCGCGGGCGGCCTTCCAGCAGTCGGTGCAGTCCTTGGAGGCGAGCCAGCGGGCGAAGGAGGCCCGCTTGTCGGCGGGCCGGTCGGACAGATCGTGCAGCTGGGTGTGTCCACAGCTGTGGACAACTTCGAATGATGTGCGGACTGCCATGTGGTTGTTCCTGCTTTCTGTCTTCTGCGTCGTCTCAGCGGGTCCTGCGGATGGCGTCTGTGGCCGCCTTGGCGATGGCGGCGGGAGCGCTGGAGGGCCGGGGCAGGTGCAGCAAGGTGGTCCCCGGCAAGTGCTGGGACTTCGCGGTGAGGGTGAGTTGGAGTACGGCGCAGCCGGCGGTCGTGAGCTGCTTGACGCGGGTGACGGCTTGAGCGGTTTCGTCGCTGCCGTAGTGGGCGTCGGTGACGATCACGAGGAGGCGGCCGGCGCCGGGGCGGCTGAGTTCGAGGCCGTGGTCGAGTGCGTCGATGGCGTCGCCGAGGTTGTGGTGGCCGCCGTTGGCATCGAACGTCGTCACGCGCTCTGGTGCGCGGTGGGTGGGTCGGGTCAATGCGGTCAGGTGCTGGTCATAGGCGATGGTGGCGGTGCGGGAGTCGGGGTCGGTCAGGGCTGCTGCGCGTGCCACGATCCAGGCAGCGGAGGCGACGGGCGCGCAGGCGGCCCGCATGGAGCCGGAGACGTCGACGGCGATCCCCACACGCAGCGGTGGGGTGGGGGAGTTCCGGCGGCGGGTGTGGGTGAACGGTTCTGCGGTGGGGACCGATCCGGCCGCGCGCTGAGCGTCGCGGGCGAGGGCCGCGCGCATGTTGAGGCGGCCGGGCGGGGTGGGGCTGGTGGTCCGCTCCTCGGTCCGCTCGCGGTAGGCGGCGGCACGCAGGGCGCGGCTCAGGCGCGCGGCGGCACTCTGCTCGGCGGCGGTGGGCCTGCGGGTGCCGGTGACCGGGTTGCCGTAGGGCGCTGGTGTGCCGTCGGGGTTGACGGTGGTGCCACGGGTGTTGAAGACCGACTTGGCGGTGGCGGCGGCTCTGCGTCGCTGGTCGGCCCGCTGGGCGCGGTCCTGAGCCTGCGCTTTGGACTTCGCGGCCGTGGCGTTGGTCGCTGCGGCCTGTGCCGCGAGGTCGGCGGCGTCGGTGGCTGCCGCGTGGTCCATGACGACGCCCACGGCGCCGGACAGCAGATCGGTGAGGTTCTCCGGTACGGGCAGGGCGGGGGCCGCGGCGTCCAGAGCGTCGCACCATTCCTTCGAGTGGGCGAGCATGGTCGTGGCGTCGTGGTCGGCGCACTGGTGCGCTGCGCTCCAGATGCGGGTGAGTGTGGCCAGCAGGGGCGCGCCCAGCACCTTTTCGCACAGATCGGCGACGGCCCGGGTCTCGCCGGCGTCCAGGATGCCGACGTCACGGCGGCCGAGGATCAGAGCCGCCACGGCGGCGGCCTGCTCGATGCCCTGGAGGGTGGGGTGCGCGATGTCGGGCATGACCAGGGTTCGGGCACTGGTGCGCAGGTACGTGCGGTCCGTGGGCCGCGTGATCAGATGCGCGCCTTCGACGCGGCTCTCCTCCAGCAGGAGCGCGGCCTCGACGACACGGGGGTCCGCTCCGGCAGGCGCCGTCCAGACGGAGTGGGCCGCGTGCGCGGCCTCGTGGACGAACACTCCCCAGGCGGCGGGATACCGATCCTCGTCGCCCACGATCCGCGGATGGATCTCGTGGGGCTTCAGCGGGGCGAACAGGCCGGCGTCGAACTCGACCTCGCCCAGCGTGGGGAAGAACGCGGCCGGCGCGCCGCTGCGCGTGCCGGGGCGGCAGGTGACGAGGAGGTCCTGGCGGCCGGAGAGGTCGACCAGCCGATCGCCGAGTTCGGCTCCCACGCGCAGCCACGCGGCCGGGGAGGAACGGGGCTGCGCGGGCGGGGCGCCGTCGTCGTCCCAGCGCGCGAGGTCGGCGTCGTCGTCCGGCGTGGTGGCGGGGGACTGGACGTGGTGGTGGGCGCTCATCGCGAGCGGCCCCGGTGCGCGGAGCCGGTGCTGCCCGGGGGCTGCCGGGCGGCCGAGGCGGAGAGCTGCTTGCCCAGGGTGAGGGGCGCGACCTCCTTGACGCCGACAGCCTTGATGACGGCAGCGGCGACGGCGTCGCGATCCTCCACAGGAGCGATGCCGACCAGGTTCGCGAGCGCGGCCTTGGTGCCAAGGACGGCCTCCGTCTTCTGGTAGCTGAGCAGTTCCCGCAGTTGGGGGGCCCAGCCCAGCTCGCCGAGTTCGACCTGGTGGGCGAGGTGCCGGGCGACCCGGACCACCCGGGCATCGATCCTCAAGGCCAGGGCGAGGTCATAGTCCGTGCCGATCTGGATCTGCACGCTGAACCGGCTCGCGAGCGCCTCCGTCAACACCGCGCCGTGGACGCCGGGATTGTGGCCCGCCACCACGTAGAAGCCCGGCTCGGCCTTGATGGTCTCGCCCTTGTGGGCCTTGACCTGGATCTGCCTGCGCCCGTCCATCGCGGGATACAGCGCCGCCAGCACCTTCGGTGAGATCAAGGTGGCATCGTCGATCAGCAGGGCGCGGCCCTCGGTCATCGCGGTGACCAGCGGACCGTACTGGAAGACGTAGGCTCCCGCGTCGTCCTGTGTGTACTCGCCGATCAAGTCGCCGACCGTGGTGTCGCCGTCACCGGCGACGGTGACCAGGTCCGGGAACGCCGCCTCGACCAGACTCGTCTTGCCGGTGCCCGGAGGGCCGTAGAGCAGCACCGGCACGTCGGCGTCGCGCAAGCGATTCAACGCCTCGACGTCGGGCAGATCAGCCAGCTCCCGAGGGTGGTAGAGCTGGCCCCCCGCGCGGCGGATCGGGCCGGTCTGCCTGGGCGTGGCTGCTGCGGGAACGCTCGTGCGGGCCGTGGCCGCCTGAGCGCGGGGAGCGTGGGTGCCCGGTGGGCTGATCACAACGGTCTGCGCGGCGGCGGCGGTTTTCGCGTTCGCGCGGAACTCCGGTTGCCCGGTTCCGCTTTGGTCGGCCTCGCCGCGTCGCACCAGGGTGAGGGCGGCGTTGCGGACGGCGCCGTGGGAGTGGCCCAGCTGCCTGGCCATGTCCCCGATGGTGAGCGTGTCCGCCGGCCGGTCGGCCAGCAGCCGGGCCACCTTGGCCCGTAGTTCGCCGCCCTTGGTGCGCGCTGGCCTGGTAGGCGTTCCGGGTGTGGTCAAAACGAGGCCCCTTTCAACAGGCGCGGGTGCGGGCGGGGTTGGCGATGCGCTGGAGAGGCCAGCCGCTCTCGGAGCGGATCACGGACGGCGCCGACATCGGAGACCGGGCCAACTGGGGCGTACCGTGGGCGCTCACCGGCCGACCGAGGGCTCGGTCCAGGTGCACCCGATGGCCGGCGACGGGCAGCTCGCTGGCTGCCGAGCAGGCCCGTGCGTCCGCTCCGTACCGGGTTCCGTCGCCCGGCAGGCGCAGCTGGGCGTCTCTTCGAAGCCGTCCTGGAGCAGGATCCTCCGGGCGGCGGCGTTGTAGCCGGTGGTGGTGATCTCGCCGGTGATGGTGTGCCGGATAGGCATGAACGGTTCTGCTGGTGGTTCGGGCAAGGCGGATCTCCTTGTAGGTAACGGGTGTTCAGCGGGCGGCGTGAGCCGGTGTGCGGCGGTGCCTGCCCCGGCGGCGAGCGGTGGCGCCGAGGACGGCGAGATGGCGGCGTGCGGCGAGCAGGACGGTGAGGGTGAGCACGGCGCCGGCGGCGGGAAGAGCCGGGCTGATCAGGGGGTGCTCGGCGAGCGCGCCGGACAGGGCGGTCCCGGCGGCCTGGCCGGTGCCGACGGCGGCGATCAGCCAGGCGTACGCCTCGGTGGTGGTGCCGGGCGGGGCGAGGGCGTCAACCGTCAGGAATGCCGAGGTGATCACGGCGGTGAGCAGCAGACCCGGTACTGCCGTCAGCACGATGGCCGAGATGGGCCCGGTGGCGGTCATCAGCGGGAGCCATCCGACGGCGAACAGCAGGGCCGCCGAGAGAAGTTGCGCGGTGAGCGTGCCGGGCCAGGTGCGCCGTCCGTACAGGAAGCCGCCGACGAGGCTGCCGGTGGACAGCGCGGCGGGGATGAGCCCGGACAACAGGTCCATCCGGAGCTGGTCGGCGAGGGCGACGGCCCACACGTTCATCGCTCCCAGGGCGAAACCGACGCCGCTCACTGCGACGAACAGCCACCGCAGCCCCGCGTGCGTGAGGGGCCCGAGCGTCCCAGTGCGCTGGGGTGCGAGGGCCGGGCGCCAGCGGCGCGAGGGCGCGGCGCTGAGCACCACGGCGGCGCCGAGCAGTCCGAGCGCGGCGCTCACCACCATCGCGGTGCGCGGTCCCGCCGTCGTGGACAGCACGGCGACCAGCGGGGGCCCGGTGACGTAGATCAGTCCCTGGGCGCCGGTGTCGAGCGCGAGCGCGGCCCGGCGCCGCGCCTCGTCGGGCAGGACTACGGGCCACAGGGCCCGCAGTCCTGCTTCCAGCGGCGGGGTGCTCAGCCCGGCGAGCGCGACAAGAGCGGCGGCCAGGCCGGGCCGGGCGGCGACCTCGACCACCGGCAGGGCCAGCAGGCAGACGGTGGTGAGCAGGACCGCCGTCGCGGTGACCAGGGTCTGTCCGCGCCGGTCGACCATCCGGCCCAGGACCGGCTGCCCGAGGGCAGAGGCCAGCCCGTACAGCGCACACAGCAGGCCGCCCGTCTTCAGCGATCCGCCCTGGTCGGCGACGAGGAGGAGGATCGCGACGGGAGCCATGCCGTTAGGCAGTCTCCCGATCAGCGTGCCGAACAGCAGGCGGGCGACGTGGCGTTGTGCGAGCAGTGGGCCGGAGCCGGTGGTGGAGGTCAACGCGTGCTTTCTGGGGTGAGGCACCCCGGGGCCGGAGTTCTAGCGGCGGCGGGCAGGGCCAGGCGCTGGGGGCGCGGCCGGTCCGGCGGGCGGTGTGGTCGGCGGTGCCGGGGGCGTGGGGAGGACGTGGAAGACGGGGCGTGGAGTGCGGTGGGGTGGCAGGACGCCGGCCCCGAGGCTCTCCGCGGCGGACTCGATCTCCTCCGTCAGCGCGCCCAGTTGCCGCGCGAGCACGGAGAGGCGGGCGGCGGAGTGCTGGCCTTGCTTCGTCTCCAGCGCGTCGGCGAACTTCGCGGCCCGGTCCAGGAGTTCGGTCAGGCGGGGCAGTGGACCGCGGGAGAAGCCGGAGTCGTCGACGGCGTCGAGCAGGGCCATGTAGACGTCCCCGGTGTGCCGCGCCTCGTCGACCTGCCGGACCAGCTTCGCAACCGGGGCCTCGGCTGCGGGAGCCTGGGGTGTGAAGGGAGCGATGTCCGGGTGCAGGACCCCTGCGGGTACTGCGGGCGGGGCTGCTTCGATGGCCTTGTTCACGGTGTCGTAGTGGCCGAGGACCCGCATCTGCTCGCTGCCGAGTTCGCCCGCCAGGACCACCACCGTCTGCTCGCCTTGCTCGACGAGATACGCCAGCGTGATCAGCTCGTTGCCGGCGCTGTACCAGACATCGGTCGTGTCCAAGTCGCCGCGCCGCCACGCTGCTTGCGCACGGTCCTGCCAGAGCTGAAGTTCTTCGCCGGCCAGGGGCGGGGCGACGGGGCGGTGCTGTCCGGCGAGGTCACCGATGATGAAGGACCTCTCGGCCCAGGCCAGCACGTAGGGCCACAACTGGAGGTGACGGACGCGGGAAGCATCGGGCTCGTCCTGGTCGGCGGGCGTGGAACGGATGCGGTGGATCTGGTCGGCGGCGTGGGCCATGTCGTCGATCAGCTCGCGCCAGGCCGCATGGTGGCGGGCCGGCGGCATGGCGTCCACGGCGCTCCGCGCGGCGGCCAGCAGCGTGTTCGTGTGTGGCAGTACGTGGCGCTCGAACGCCTCGGCGCCGTCCTGGCGCCTGCCGCGCGCAATGACTGCTGCGGCGTGCGAGGCGTCTGCAGCGTCGGCTGCGTGGGACCAGGCGCGCTCGTAGCGGCTGTGGATCATCGCGAACTGCGTTTGAAAGGTATGCAGTTCGTCGAGGGCAGTGCCGAGATCGGCGGTGGGGGTGTCGGTGATGAGGTGCTCCGGGACAGGGGGCGCGGTGGCGGCGTGTGGGGTTCAGCGGCGCACGCCGTGGGCGGTGGCTACTGCTGGCGGGGGCAGCGTGGCTGCGGTCAGCGCCTTGGGCGTTGCCGGGGTGATGGGTGCAGGGGGTGTGGCGGCGTGGGCCATCTCGATCAGCTCCTCGCCGTCGATGAGCCACAGCGCTCCCGCATCGGCGAGGGCCTCGGGATCCGGGTCCTCCAGTTCGTCGAGACTCAGGCCGTCTTCCATGCGATCGAGGAAGGTGGCCTGCTCGGTCGAGAGCGGCGTGTTGGCGCGCAGGGTGGCGATGAACGCGGTGGCGTGTGTGCGGAACCTGTAGAGCGCCGCCTCCAGGTCCACGGTGTCGTACGTCCCGGGCTCGCCCTCCTGCGCCCAGCGCAGGTCCTCCTCTGCTTCGTCGAGCCGTGAGAGATAGACGGCCCGCTCGTAGTCGGGCAGCAGGCGTGTCTGGATGAACCGGGCGGCGAGGCGGGCGTCGGACGCGATGACGCTGCGCGGAGCAAGACCTGTCACGCGGACGTAGTCAGGGCTCGGGGTCAGGGCGCCGACGACGTACGAGCCGTCCGAGGGCCGTTCGGCGAGCAGCAGCTCGGTGCCGCCGCCGTCACGGAGGATCGCCGCGAAGCCCAACCCGCCTTTCTCCAAGAGACCGTAGAGCGCGCCGGTCTCCCACAAGTAGTCCCGCAGGTAGTACTGGTCCTGCTGCTCTCGCAAGGGTTCGACGGCTGCCATCCAGTGGCCGGGCAGCGCGGCCACGATCGCCTCGGCGATGTCGCCGAGGTAGGGGCGGGGGTGAGTGGTCACGGTCACCTGGCAGTCGCGGGCGGCCTGGTGGAGATGCGTGAGGGCTTGGCGCGCCTGGGCCTGGTCATCGAGCGCCAGGGTGTGGATCTGATCGTGGTTCTGGGTGAAGCCAGACAGGTCGAGGGCGGTCTCGGCCCACCTGCGGCCGGTCCCGCTCGCCAGGGCGATGATCTTGTCGCGGGTGCTGAGGTACAGCGTGATCTTGGCGGATGGGGTCATGGTGCCTTGTGTCGTCAGGGTTCAGCGTCGGTGCCGCTGCGTGGAGTTGGACGCGGGCTGCGGCGTCATCGCGGCTCCGGTGCGCGGTGGCCACCAGTTCACCGGCGCGCGGTGCCCGGCGGCGGGGAGCAGGTTCGGATCGAGGTCGACCTGGTAGCCCGCGGCGCTGAGCATCTGGGCGGCCTGGGTGGCCTTCTGGTTCTCGCGCTCCTGGCCGGTGTCGAAGTGCAGCCGGATCCACACGCCGCGCAGGGTCGGGCGAAAGATGAACCCCGCGCGGTCGAGGATCTGGGCGGCGAACTCGTCCACGGGGCCTTCGACTTCGACCTCGCCGCCGCGTTTGCGGGCGATGCGGATGGGCTCGGTGCTCATGCTCACCGTCCCCTGCCCGGCCCGACGCCGTGGGTAGGTCCGGCGACGGGGACCGCGGCCGGTTGCGCCGAGGGCTGCGCTGGGGCGGTGGACAGCGCGGGGGCGCGCTGCGGCGAGGTGGCCGCGGCGGCCTGGGCGATGCGCTGGCGTCGCTCGAGCAGCCCGTTGCGTACGTACGGGCGGGCGGGCGCGGGGGTGATCGCGGGGTCGAGCGAGTAGTCGGCCTGCACGGCGAAGCCGTGTCGGCGCAGGTCCTGTACGGCCTGGCGGGTGCGGCGCTGGCCGTCCTGTTCCGGCTGGGTGAGCCGGTACAAGCCCGGCAGGTCGGGGACGGGCTCGAACTGCTCGCGGGTGAGGAACCACTCGGCCAGGTGCGGGGTGACCGCGGCGGTGGGGGCGGCGACGAAGCCGTGTTCGGGGTGGACAGCGAAGTGGAAGTGGTCGGACAGAAGGCGGATCCTTTCTGCGGGGTCAGCGGTGCGCCGCGGAAGACCGGGGCAAGGCGTGGGGTGCAGGGCGGGCGGTGAGCAAGCGCGGGCTCGGCGCGGCCAGCGCCACCGGTCCGCCCGGGACGGCGGCGCGGGCCTGGCGGTCGAACGCCTCGCTGTCGGCGAGCCAGGTCTCGATCGCGGGCAGGGCGGCGAGCCCGAAGCGGCTGCGGGCCTGTTTCCACCCGTCGACGGAGAACAGGACGCCGCTCAGGGCCTTGTCCTCGTCCCGCGTGTCCTGGCTGTCGGCGAGCGCTGTGCGCAGACGCTCCAGCGCGGCGGCGTCCTGGGGCCAGGGGGTCATGGCAGGGCGGCACCGGCTGAGCAGGACGGGAGCGTGCTCAAGGACGTCGCGGAAGGAGAGCCAGGCGAAGTCGGCGAACGTGCGCTCCATCTCGGGAATCATCCGGGCGTCGGCGAGCGGTACGCCGTCGCTGTAGCGGCCGGACGCCTTGATGGCCTGCAGGGTCTCGTACTCGGCCCGGATGCGCTCCAGCGCGCGCAGGACCGTGTCGAGCCGACGCTGGTGCAGGGCCCGGCTGTAGGCGGGCAGGAACGAGGTGGCGACGGCGCGAGCTGCGAGGTCCGGGTCGCCGGGCAGCACCATGCTGCGGGGCGCATTCGGCTCCTCCCAGTTGTCGTCGTACTCCTCGGTCGCGAAGGCGCCCAGGAGGTATCCGCTGCTGTGCCCGGGGCGTTCAATCAGCAGAAGCTCGGTACCCATCACGTTCTTGAGGACAACCGCGGCGGGCACGGGGTCGTGGAGCAACGCCTGGAGAAGGTCTCCGCTGTCCCACAGCGGGCCGATGAGGTCCTCTTGCACCACGGGGTGGTAGTAGAGCTCTAGCTGCGCGCTCCAGGTTCCCGGCAGCCGGGCGGCGAGGTCGTCGCCGAAGTCCGCGAGGTAGGGCCGGGGGCTGGTGGTGATGGTCGCGCCGTGCTCGCGGGCGCGGTGCACCAGGGCGCTGGCCATTTGACGGGTGGCCGGCCAGCCGACCAGTGGCGCGGCGAAGGCGCCGCCGGGGATCCGGTGGAATCCGGCTTCTTCCAGGGCGCTGGTGGCTCGGCGGTGCTCCTCGCCGTAGGGGATGGCGACGAGCCCGTTGGCGCGGCTGGTGCTGAGGATGATTTGCGTGGGTGGTGTGAGCGACATGGGTCCAGGTGGTCAGCGCGCAGTCCGTGACACGGCGACCGCGGGGGACGGGGATGGAACGGGGGGAGGTGTCACGGGGGCCGTGGCCAGCCGGGGCTGTTTGGCTCTGCCACCGGTCTCCGTGTGGAGCTGTGCAGCAGTGGCGAGCAGCCGGGTCCGGGCTGTGCCGCACTTCTCGGCCGCGATGATCCGCAGTGCCTTGGGGTCGCCTCGCAGGTGCGAGGTCTCCACCCCGGGGAATGGCCTCCCGGTAGAAGCCGGTCGACACGCAGTCCAGGGCCTCGGTGAGGTGCCCCATGGCGCTGGTGATCGCGGTCATCGCCTCGGCGAGCCGCATCAGAGTGTGGCGCTCAGGGAGGTGGACCGTCTCGGGGTCGGCGAAGCGCTCTTGCGCGCGTTCGCCGGCGTAGGTCAGGTGATGGGCGAGAAAGGCGATGTCGTCGGTGAGCGCCGCTGCGTCCACATCCGCATGCGTGGTGGGAAGTTGAGCGGCGACGTCGTTGAGACGCCGGGCGAGGTAGTCCAAGGTCGCCTGGGTGACGCCGGAGGCCATCAGGACACCAGCTCCTGCCCGCCCGTTTGCGCGTGCCGCAGCGCGGAGCGGAGTGCACGGCCGTGCCGGAAGGCGAAATCGCGCGAAGGACCCCGAAGACTGCGGTAGGCCACAGCGCCGCCGGCGGTCATCTGGGCGGAGTGCTGCCGGTAGAAATAGACAACGTGCGGAAGCAGTTCGCCCGCGGCAAGGTTGGTCACGCCGTTGACCATCAAGAAGTCTTCCCCGGCGGGAAGCCCGCCGTGTCCGCCCGCGGCGATCACGAGGTCGGTCCGGGCCAGGAGCATGGTCTGGCCGAGCGGGATCTGGGCCTCGGGACTGGTCCAGTACCCGGTCACGTCACCGGGCTGGTGCACGCCGGGCGGCGTCGGGCAGCGCCAGAGCGTGGTGGAGCCGTCTTCGTGCAGGTCGGCGCTCCAGCCCGCCACCCAGCCCAGACCGGTCTCGGTGATCCTCTGGTGCCGGATGGCGAGGCTGTCGTCCGGCACGAGATCGTCGTTAGTCGCGGCAGACCCCGTGTCCCACACAGGTCGTGTCGCTTTACGACGGCCTAGACGCTCGTTCCTGCTCGGATGCCAGGTGAACCATGGTGTCGCTTTCGGGAGGCCAACTGCTCCTGGCAGTGTGTCAGACGTCACGCTCTCATGGGTGACGCGCTCGTGAGCACTGACTCCTGCGGCGGCACGTCGTGTACGGGATGAGCACTGCTCGTGGGGGCGGATCAAGAGCGGAGCGTCCCGGCGGGCTTCGTCTCGTGGTCGTCGTGCGTATCGCCGGACGCCTTGAGTTCTGCGCCGGGTAGGGCAACGAGAGTGCGCGGATGGTGCGTTGTGAATGAGGGCTCCGTTGGTGTCGTTGAGGTGGGTGTGCACCAAGGATCGGGGCGGATCCCCGGTTTTGCTAACCGGGGATCCGCGGCTATATATGGGAACGCGTGCGTCAGGAGCGGCCCGTGATCCTTAGCGCAGGATCTGACGTGGATGTCCAACCCGCTGGCCTGGCTCGCAGGACTCGTCCAGTTGCGCGGGCAGATGATTCGTCTCGCTGATGACGGGTGGGCCGCGGGGTGTCTCCCTGACCGGCCGCCTGCGGTGATTGCACACGGCGGATCCGGTGGCCTCCCTCATCAGGTGAAGGTGCGTTGAACTTCGGGGCCGGCCCGCACCACCTGTAGCTGTCAGGGGAGCAGGTTGTCCAGGTCGGCGTGCCGGTGGACGACATCGTGGGCGACGTCGTGGAGCGGGCGGTTGTGGGTGAAGGCGTAGGCGCGAAGGCGGATGAGGGCCTGGTCGAGGGGGATGCCGAGTAGGACGGTCAGGGCGCCAGTGGCCTGGTGGACGACGGCTCGGTGGAGGGACAGCGGCTGGTCGCTGCCCATGTCGTGGATGCCCTGGGGGGTGGTGAGCATCGCGGTGGCGCCTTCGGCGAGGGCGAGGAGGCCACTCATCTGAGGGCGGGTGAGCGGGCCGGGAGTGCTGCGGTGTCCGGTCAGGGCGCCGAGCCGGACGGCGCCCAGGTTCAGGGGGACGGCGTGGACGGCGCGCGGCGGCTGGTCGCGGGTGGCGGACAGCAGGGCGGGCCAGCGGTCCTCGGGCACGGTGTGCAGGTCGGGGACGAGGACGGGTTCACCGGTGCGGGCGGCGTCCAGGGTGGGGCCCTGGCCGAGGGTGTACTGCAGGTCTTCGAAGGCGATCCCGGCGGTGTCGGCCGCGTCGTACCAGACCAGTTCGAGACCGGAGGTGTTGAGCAGGCCCAGGGTGAGGCCGTCGAGGCCGAGCGCGAGCGCGCAGGAGGCGGGAGAGAGCGCGTTCAGGCCCTGGCCGGCGTGGGTGGCGGCGGCCAGGAGCGCGGGGATGTCGGGGGCGTCTGGGGGCACCGCGGGCAACTCCTTGGCTGGGTGCGGTGGAACGCCGGTGGCGCGGGCCGCAGGACGTAGGGGCAAAGAGCGTCACCGGTGCTGCGGACCGTCAGGGGAGAGCGAACTCATCGGCGGGCACGCGGCCCTCGATGACGTGCTGGCACAGTCGGGTCAGTGACGTGCGGTGGGCGCGCGCGTAGGTGCGCAGGCGCTCGAAGGCGGTGTCGGGTGCGATATTCAGGCGGGCCCCGAGGGCGCCTTTGGCCTGTTCGATGATGATGCGGCTGTTGAGTGCGGTCTGCAGCTGGCCGACGCGTTCGGCCTGGTCCTGGGAGAGGCGCTGGTGCAGGATGCCGATGGTCGCCGCGTCCGCCAGGGCCTGCCCCAGGCGCAGGCTGGCCGGGTGGAGGGCTTCGGGGCGGGAGTGGAAGAGGTTGACCGCGCCGATGACCTCTTCGCGCAGGCGCAGCGGGAGCGCGGCCACGGTGGCGAATCCGGCCGTGCGGGCCGCTTTGGTGAAGCGTGGCCAGCGTTCGGCGGTGGCGGGCAGAGTGAGGTCCACCGGGCCAATCTGTTCATGGAGCTGGCAGCTGTCTTTGCTCGGGCCCTCGTCGAACTCGATCTGGGCCTCCTCCAGTTGGTGGGCGGCGTGGGTGGAGGCGGTCACGTCCACCAGGCGCCCCTGGACGTCGACCATGATGACCCCGATCGCGGTCACGTCCAGCAGCTCGAGCATGCGGTCGGTCAGCACGTGCAGGAAGTCGACCAGGTAGAAGCCCTCTGTCAGGGTGTCGGCCAGCTCCAGGAACGCTCGCGCGAGGCGTTCGTCCCGCTCCCACTGCGCCATCGCGCCCACCCCCCTTGTTTCGCCTCGTATCCACCGTCGGCCAGGGCGAGATTCCGGTCCGGCGCCAGTATCCCGCGCGGCGTCCCTGCGCGGAACCAAACGATCCGATGTGCGGCGCGTGAGCGGCCGGTCGATGTGCCGCCCCGTGCAGCGAGAGACCACAGACCACCGTGGCGCTTCCGGGGAAACGGCGCCGTGCCCTTCGAGGACTGCCGGGAGCTGAGCTGGCACACGCACGGCGAAGGTACCAGCTACCCTGCCGCTGCCATGTCCGCGATGCCGTACACGCAGGCATATCCCGGCTACGCTGCGCCGCCAGGGGTGAACTGTCTTACGCACGAAAGGAATTACCCCCGCATTCCGCCTGCCGGCCGTCGGCGGGGGTGGCAGGATCGAGGCAGCCGACACGGCCGATTGGCGGCCCCTTCCTGCCGGGAGCAGCCGACACCGCATCCGTGCTCCCCGTCGCGGCTCCCGGCGGGCCGCCGCTGCTGTCCGTCTCGGGCTCCCGCCGCCGCCCCAGACCCTGGCTGCGGGAGGAGCCCTCCCGCCCTCGGACGGTGACGGCGGGAGGGCCCGCACGCCCCGGATACCTCATGTGCCGCTGCCGCTGCCCATGATCACGCGGGAATGCTCGATCGGTGCTCATGATCACGCGGAAGTGCTCGCGAAACTGCGGAACCTAGATCTGTGATTTCTGCGCGAAGGGCTGCCAGGTGCTTGCCGTGACGCCACGCGAATTGGCGAGCTCGGGACTCCATCGCCGGATATGAGGGTTGGGCGGTCATCTGTTCCGGGTGCTTTCGGTAGTGGTAGACGACGGTGGGCAGAAGGGCCCCGGAAGCGGTGCCCGTAATGCCGACTAGATAGGCGTAATCCTCCCCCTGCGGGAGGGCCGCGTATCCGCCGCTTCCGCGGATAAGGTCGGTTCGGGCGAGGAGAGTGGTGGGCCCAATAGGGATGGTGGCATCGGGATTTGGCCAGTAGCCCCACACGTCTCCGGCCTCATGGAACCCGGGGGGCGTCGGGCAGTGCCATGTCGAGACAGCACCGTCGGTGTGAAGGTCTGCAGACCAGCCGGCGCACCAGCCGAGGCCGTGCTCGCGAGCGTGCCGGAGTCGCGAGGACAATGATCCTTCCGGCAGGATGTCGTCGTCATCGGCTGTGGTGCACCAGGGTGCCGAGACCTCGTTCAAGGCGAAGTTCCGGGCTGCGCCCGCTCCGACGGCCCGAGGTAGAGGGACCGTCCGGACGCGGGGGTCGTCGCGCAGGGGCGCGGGCAGCTGCGAGATCGGGACACCGTCGAGCGCTAGGACCCACTGCCATTCCGCGTCCTGCTGTTCTAGGCTGGCATGCAGCTCCAGCAGGTACGGGATGCGGTCCGAGCGCAGCCGGGTCGGGGTTATGACGGCGACGTCGGCGTGATGAGAGACGGTCACAGCGGCTACTTCCTTGTTGGGTCGGGGATTGCGTCAATAGGTCGGAGGGTCCCCGGATTCGGGAACAGGGGAACCCCTGATTCCGGTGCCTGTGGCGGCTTCGAGAGTGCCAACGAAACCGGACATGAGGCGGAACTTGTCTAGGTGTTTGTCATCGAGCGGTCCTGGCCGACCCTCTCCAACTCGGCCAGGGAAATTGTCCAGGGGTGCGGTTGTGGATAAATTCCGCAGCTGTGCCACGCATTCGCGGGTGAGCCGGTGACCGGCAGTGCCGGCGATGGAGCGGTGGAGATCCGTCATGCCGGGACGGTAGGCCAGCAGGTGCGGGGCGGCCGGTGGTTGCACGCCGACGTCCCGGGGGGCGACACCGTGATCGCGGTGCACGGCCCGCACCACGGATCCCTCAGTGCGCGAGCGGGCCCGCACCGGACCGCTCACCATTGCCCGGTGACCGGTCAACTGCACGGTTCATAGGGCGCCGTGCGGTCCGCGGCGGCGGGCAGCGCCCGGACGTTGGCGCCGTCGGCGATCTGCTGGCGGAGGCGTTCGATCTCCGCGTGCTGGGCGGCCAGCCGGGAGATCGCCAGCTGCTTGAATCCGGTGAGCTCCTCCAGGAGCGTGTCTCGGTCCGCGACACGTTTCTTCAGTTCTGCTCGCTCGGCCTTCAGCCGCTCGATCTGGGCTTCGCGCGGGTCGACGATCTGCCCGGCCTGCTGGAGTTCGTGCACCCGGCGCTCGAACTCCTCGGCCAGGTGCTGGTAGGCGCCGGGGCGGGGGGTGCCGTCGCGGTTCTTCTTCGGGTAGAAGCCGGTGCGGGTCACTCCGGCGACCACGGCGAGCGTCTTGAGGTCGGTCTTGCCGCCCGGCGGCAGGTTCCCGCTCAAGATCCGCTCCATCGCGTTCCGGATCGCGGCCTCGTTGCGGGCCTTGTCCTCCTCGGTGAGCCGAGCCATCACAGTCCTCTCTCACGCGGCCGGGGAAGCGGCGTCGATCTCGGCGACCACGCGCAGGGCGCGGTCGCGTTCGGGCAGGAGCCGCTGCTTCTCGCCCTTGGCCACCCTGGGGCTTTCGACGAAGGTCTCGATGGTGGTGACCTGGCCGATCCAGATGGGTCGGTGCCGCTGGTGGTGCGTGGCCTGCGGGCATCGGGCCGAGTCGCACATGCCGATCAGCGGCTTCGTGGCGTCGGGGGTGCCGGCCAGCTTGAGGCACAGGGCCTTGGACGGGTCGCGGAACCAGCAGAAGTTGGCCGGGCCGACGTGCAACGTCTTGGACTGCTTGCGTAGCAGTCCCTCCAGGTGCCGGTCGTCCTGAAGGACCTTCGGGTCATGCTGGGCGGCCTCCTGAAGCTGGGCGTCGACGTGCTGGAACGCTTCGATCAGGCTCCGTGCGCCGGGGCCTGCGGGCCTTTGGCCCGCCTTCATCTCATGGAACGCCTCCACCGTGAGCCGGAGATGCACCTCTTCCTCGGCCTCCTCGGCCTCGGCCAGGAACAGGCGCTGCGAGCCACCAGGTCGCGCGGCATACCCCTCGGTCGTGGCCACAGAGATGTGCTTCAGCGCGATCTTCGCGGCCAGCAGACCGCCGGGGCGCTCGGCGATGGACAGAGCCAGGGTCCGGCGCAGCATCCGGGCGGAGATCGGGCCTTCCGGGATGACCGGCAGGCCCCAGTACTCCCGGTTCCCGGTCTCCTCCAGCCACTCCCGAAGCCGATTGAGGCGCATGGAGAGGGCGATCTCACCGAACAGGGCGCTGCCAACGGTCTTGCCGGTCAGCCGCTCGGCCAGGCCGACCGTGCGGTGCACCTCCTCGATGACCACCCACTCGTCGGGCACTCCGCCCATGCCCTTCCCCTTGATCAGCCGTCCGGCGAGCCGGTACCGCGTCTTGCCCGCGACCTGGGCGGTCCGCCGGCAGCCGACGTTGAGCTCGACCAGTTCACTGTTGCGCATGCCGGTCAGGGCACAGGTCACCACGAGACACGCCGTCAGTACGTTGGCGATCAGGCTGTCGACCTCGGTGTCCGTCAGGGGTCCGGTCCACGCCACCGGCTGGCTGTTGTCGTGGCGGCAGATGGCGGGGGCCTCACGCGCCCAGGGGCCTGCGAAGCCGACGGCCGTGGCGAGTTTGGTCAGGAGCGGCACGACGTGCGGGCGCAGGTACACCGCGCTGATGTCCCGGACGCCGACGCGATGTGAGAGGTGATGCCAGGCGAGGCGGTTCAAGATGCCCAGTTCCTGGCTGGTGCGCAGCTTGGTCACGGCGCCTTCCGGGAGCGGCTCCCCGGCGGCGCGCATCTGCCTGATGACTTTCCGCAGAGCGGGCACATGAGCCACGTTGCCGAGCGGCAGTTCCTTGCGTTCGGCGGCCGTCGCCCGCATCTGCTCCGCCACGACGGCAAGCTGCGGCCCGACCTCGTTGACGAGGTAGAGGCAGGTGGCCAGCAGCGGCTGGAGGATGTGGTCGGGGGCCACCGGTGTCCGGTTGCCCCGCAGCCACTTGGTGCCGACGATCTCCAGGGTGCTCCGCCCGTTCCACGGCACGAAGCCCGCACAGTAGCTGTCCGTGGACAGTAGTTCGCCGTACAGGGTGAGGAGTTGAACGACTCGGACGCTCTCCGCGAGGGTTTCCGGCTCCACCTGCTGCCGCGGCTTTCCCGGCGCGGGCACCCACCACTGCTGCTCGTCGATGAAGCGGTCGCAGTGCTCCTGCGTGACCTCCTCCAGCGAGGTGACGCCCTCTCTGGTCAGCCAGTTGAACCAGTCGGTGAAGCGGTTCAAGAACCGCCGGCAGGTGCGCGGGCTGCGGAACTTGCGCAGCGCGAGGGAGCAGGCCGTCACGCTCTCGTGGTGCGGGGCGAGCAGGGCGAGCAGGACTTCTTTCGCCACCACCCGCCAGGACGTGTTGATGATCGGCGAGAAGTCCCAGAGGAGTTCGTACGCCCGGACCGAGCGGGCCTTGTCCGCCAGCCCGCGCAGATCCCACAGGTCATCCTCGAACCGGGACCGTACGGCGCCGGGCAGCAGCCGCAGGCCGGCAGTCTCGCACACTGTGCAGTCGGCGAAGGCCGACACCGTCCGCCGGGAGATCGTGCGGGGCGCGCGGAGCGGGCGCAAGAGCTTCACTGGGTGGCCTCCTCGGGGCGGAGCGGAATGTCGCTGTCGTCGTCGGCGACCTCGAGGCCGCCCTTGGCCCGCGCCTCCTCGGAGAACTTGGGCAGGATCTCGTGGGTCAGCCGGTGCGCGTAAGGGCCGAAGACGCGGATGTAGTGTTCGACCTGCATCTGCCGGAACTGGCGGGCGAAGAAGGCGTCCAGGCGCAGCAGATTGCCTGCATGCCGGGGCAGGAACACGGCCAGCGGGCACAACAGGCACACCCAGGGCCGAGCCGGGCACGGCTTCCCGGCCGGACCGTGCAGGCCGGCGAGCTGGTCGGCGCAGGCCGCGGTGAAGACGTCGCGTTCCCCTCCGACCAGTTCGGCGATGGTCGCCGTGTCCAGGCCCAGCCGCTTCACCTCATCGGGGAAGTCGGCGGCGAACTGGGCGGCCTGCTCGGTCGTGAGCACCACTGGGGGCAGCGCTTTGCGCAGGATGTCGGCCTGCCCGTCGTTGATGATCGACTCGATGCTGTCGAGCTGCTCCGGATCCGTCGGGGTGGCGTAGTGGTCGCCTTCGGTCCGCGGACTGTGATTGGGGTCGATCAGCGTCCGGCCGGTCCAGCCCCGCCGAGCCAGACGCTCCTCGAAGGTGGCGCGGATCCTGCCCCCGTGAATGACGAGCCGGGCTCCCTTGTCGTCGACGAGTCCCTCCTCGCGAATGAAGGTGCGCCGATCGCGGCCATTGCTCGCGGCACCGGCGATCTCGCTCGTGGACTCGATGCACCCGATCCACAGCTCGTCCCGAAGGTCCGCATCGGCGAAACGGCGCAGTTCGGCGGAGTGCTGCAGCCACTGCTCCAGGAGGCGCACGGCGCGAGCGGTCAGAACCGAACTCTCCTTGGTCGTGCGGCCCTTGAAGTACGACAGCAGGATCGTTGCGTCCCCTGCCCATTCCACGTCGCCTACGCCGAGGTCCGCGATCCCGTCGGGCACCACGCCGCAGTACACGCCCAGCAGGGTCTTGTAGGCGACCAGTACCTTCCGGGCCGGGAAGAGGTCCTCACGTACCTGCCGTACGAGCTCGTAGGTCGCGATGCGGAAGGTCCTCCGCTCCCCGGGGCCCTTGCCGTGATGGCGAGCCTTGAAGTACTCGACGTAGTTCGTGGTGTAGCGCATCGGACCGCGCCGGAGCATCAGCCGGGCGACGGCTTCAGGGGTGTCCTGTGCACCGTCCAGGAGGTCTTGAGCTTCGTTCGCGGCGGCGAGAGCTCGCTTGTGGCGAGCGAAGCTCTCGTTGACAACGCGTCGGCAGGTCTCCTCCAGTTGCTCCCACTCGCCGTCGGAGTACGCCTCGTAGGTGCCCAATTCCGGCCGGATCTTCAAGGGCTCGCCGTCGAGGAAGTCACACACCTCGGTGCGCAGGCTCCCCGTGGCGTCGTGGAAGTCGGTGAGCAGCCGACGGGTGTCGCGCTCCTTCACATGGTTGGTGGACATCCAGTAGCGCACCAGAACCGCGCGGGTCAGATCCGCGGCCGAGCCTGCGAAGCCTGCCTTCGACAGCTCCCGGACCATGTTCCGCAGCGAGACACCATAGCCCTTGGCAGTCGTCTTCCTCGTGATGCCCCCGTGAGGGTGCGCGTTCGCGGCTAGTCCGACCGCGAGATCCCGGGCCAGAGCACGGTTGGGCAGTCCAGCGAGCCGCACAGTCCACTCACTGCCGTCGGCGAAGACGAAGCGGACACCCAACGGCTCGTCAATGACGATCGCCGGCATCAGCCGTCCACCTCGCCGGTGAACTCTGCGGCAGCCTCTGCCTCTGCAGCGCGGTTCCGGCGGGTGAGGGTGCTCTCGTAGAGCTCCTTGTAGATCCGGGACACGTCCAAGCGCGCGATATATAGCTCCGTGGACGTGACGCTCCAGTGACCGAGCAGGTCACGCAGGATCATCATGGGCTCGTGCTTGCGCAGCCACAGGGCGAGCGCGGCGTCCTCGTCCGTGTCGTCGACCAGCTGCGCGATCCTCCGATAGCGGCCCTTGACCAGCTCCTCTAGGGTGCGCATCGCCATCGAGTGGCGCAGCCGATGCGGGGCGGTGGTCGGAAACCGGGGCTCGTATCGATCTCGGATCCGTGCAGAGGTCCGGCGGAAGACCGTCGCCCAGTCGACGAAGGGCTGGCCGGTGGACTGCAGACCGACCAGCGGAGACTGCCCGTCCGGGGTGACCAGGCACAGCCGTTCTTGCGGCCGCAGGCTCCGCCACGACTTGCGTATCCCGTTGAGGCGGGCGCCCTCCCAGTCGGGTTCCTCGACCAGCAGCGGCTCGCCGAGCCTCCACGGTGGCCGCCAGGTGAACCCCTCGGCCGACGCGGCACGGTCGAGATCGATGTACTGGTGCATGGCGGCCAGTTGTGCGTAGTGGACCCACGTCACTCGGTCCTTCTCGCCCTTGGTGATCGCGTACGCGAGCGGGAACTGCACCGGCAGCTGGGTCGGCCGCGGCGGAAGGGGCGGCACCTCGTAGGTCGTCAGGTGGGTGAACTCCTTGCTGCGGAGCCCGCTCGACAGCACGTAGTCAGCCATCGCCGAGTTCCGCGCGGCCTCCCGCGGCCGCCGGTAGCGGAGGTCCGGTTCACCGTCCGGCCCGAGACCGGCCAGCGCCCGTACGAACAGCTCGGAGAAGTCCTTCTCCAGGTGCTTGATCGTGGTGTGGGGGCGCGGTCGGCGGAGCGTGGCGAGGTTCCTCTTGGTCTTGACCACGGAGCCCTGGGCCATCCTGCAGCCCATGCGGTAGGTGAACGGCACCGCGTCCACGACGGCTGCCTCGTCCTTCGCCCAGTTGTAGAAGGCGGACAGGATGCCGACGTGGAGGTTCCATGTGGTGTGATCCCACCGCTCCTTCAGCGAGCCAGCGAGGCGGTACTCGGCGTACATGCTCAGCGCCGACCGTAACTCCTGGCGGCTGCCGAACGGATGGACACCGCGGCCCTTGAGGAACGTGAACCAGTCGCGCAGGCAACCCGCGCTGTTTTGCCATGTCCGCACGGCTGGTGACCCGTTGACCGGCAGCTCACGGAGGTACCAGTTCCCCACGGCGGCCGGCCGCGGCGCCCCGGGCCCGTCCTCGAAGAGCAGGTCATCGTCGAACAGGACCGGCATCCGCTCACGAATCATCGGCTGGCGCGCCAGGTCCCAGCTCTCCCAACCCGCGGACGAGAAGCTGATCATCTGCATGGCTGGAGACCCTAGGTATCCGACAGGAGGACGTGCAACAGACTGTCACGGCACACTCCGGGCTGGGACGAAGGAATGCGACACAGCCGTTAAGCAGGGACTTCGTCGTCGTCCATGTAGCACACCAGAGGGGTACGGACGGTGCGCAGGCCCAGGTTGCGGGCGGCGGCAGCGCCGACCGGGCGGGGCACTTCGACCACGCGGATGCGGGCATCGGCGGCCAGCGGTTCGGGCAGGAGCGCGGGGTCGGCCCCGTCGAGGATGAGGACGGCCTCCCACGGCACGCTCTGGCGGGTCAGGCTGGTGTGCAGTTCGGCGAGGTAGCCCAGGCGTTCGGGCCGGAGCCGGGTGGCGATGACGACCGTGATGTCGGGGCGGGAGTGCGAGGACAGGATGTTCTCCAGAGACGAAAGAGGCAAGGTCAGCGGTGGGCGGCGGACCGGGGGGCCGGTACGGCAGGTGTCGGAGCGGCCGGGGCTGGCCGGGTGCGCGGTGGTCGGCTAGCGGGCACCGGATGGCCGGGGAGCCACAGGTACGGGCTGTCGCTGAACCGGGTGCGCGGGTCGGTGTTCCAGTCGACGATCGGCCCGCGGTCGGCCGCGTACAGGCTGATGACTTCGATCCCGGCGGGATGCAGGACATAACCCCAGGACAGAGAACTGGAGTTGGCCTCGGTGATGACCTCGCGCTGGGGCGGGGAGCCGTCCGAGGCGATGATGTCGTCCATCTCGCGGCTGGGCCATCTCTCCCCGCCAGTCAGCTTCTTGATCAGCGACTTGGGGGCACCGTCGAGGAGGTCGGTGCCCAGCTCGTCCCAGGCGATGGCCACCTGGTCGATGAGGTGGACGCTCATAGCCTCGACGTCGCGGTCGAAGCGGTGCTGGTAGGCGGCCAGGAGCAGCGGAAGGCGACCGCTGGGGTAGCCGTCGAAGTGGACGTATATGCCGGTGTAGCCGGTCTCGGTGGGGCGGGCGATGCAGGAACCGGTGGACAAAGGACCTCGAAGGGGCGGTGGTGGTTAGCGGTGGGCACTCGGACGGGTCGGCGCCGTGGCAGGTGCGGAAGCGGACGACGAGGGCGCGCTCGGCATGGCGCGAGGCGGCCGGGTGGCGGGCACCGCCCGGTTGGATGCCCACAGGACCTGGTGGTCGCTGAACCGGTGTCCCAGGGCACGACGGGGCCGGTGCCGTCCTGGCGTAGAGGGATGACCTCGATGCCCAGCTGGGGGTGGAGCACGTAGTCCCAGTCCAGGCCGCTGGTGGTGGTGTCAGTGACACGGACGGGCAGAGCATCCGGGGCGCGGGATTCGTTGAACTGCCGCCCCGGCAGCGTCCGTGGGGAGGTGAGTTCGGCGCGCAGGGGTTGCGGGGCCGCCGACGAGGAGATCTGCGCCGAGCGATGACCAGCCGATGGGTACCCGGTCGATCAGGTACTCGGTCAGGGCGTCGATGTCTCCTGCGAAGCGGTGCTGGTAGGCGGCGAGGAGCAGCGGGAGATGGCCGCTGGGGTAGCCGTCGTTGTGGACGTATACGCCGGAGTAGCCGGTCCCGGCGGGGCGGGCGATGACAGAGCGTGTGGACAAGTGGCCTCAGAGGAGTGCTGGTTATCGACCATGCGTCGGGTCAGGCGGAGTTGTGCTTGAGAGAGGGCCGTCACCAGGCGGGGGCCGACGAAGAGGGCCACGACGCCACCCGCGAAGTGGAGGGCCACGGCACCCTCGGGCGTCGGGCCGCCCCAGGCCGGGTTCGGGTAGGGGGCCCAGCCCCAGATGGGGTACGTGAGGTTGCGGGCGCAGACGATCAGTACGCCCGCGGCGAGCGCGAAGGCGAGACCGCTCAGGAGCAGATCGACGAAGAAGTAGCCCAGCGTGCGGCCGAGTCGTCCCCGCCCCTGGCCGGGCTTCATGCGCATCCCGAAGAACCACCGGGCGCGTGCCCGGCCGAAGGCGCCGGTGCAGGTCACCGCGAGGGCGGTCGCCACGAGCGCGCCCGCGATCCCGAGTTGTGGCACGCCCTCCTCCTGGCTGATCCGCAACGCGTTGACCACGACGAAGAACCAGGCAAGGCCCAGCGGTGCCAGCAGCGCGTGCAGCATGTGCCGCCAGGTGACGGCGCGGAAGGGCACGCGCACCAGGTCGGCGACGAAGCCGCGGGGGCTGCCGCCCGGCGCGGAACGCACGGTCGTACGGGACATGAAGGTTCTCTCCTCCGGGGAGCGAGGTGGTTCAGGGGGCTCAGGATGGTTCCGGAGACTCAAGGCGATTCGGGAAGTCCGAGGAGTGCGGAAAGCCGTGCGGGGTCGGCTCGCCGTCTGTGTCGCTTCAGGGCGTCCCGGGCCCACCCCGCGAACCCTTGCCGGGGGCAGGTCCGGTGGGAGGGGCGGGCGGAGCCGGGGGCAGAGCGGGCGCCGTGCTGGCCGGGTCATGGGCCGGCGCCTTCGGTGCCGGTGCGGGGTCGTAGGCGGCGCGCAGGATGGCCAGGTCGGCTCTGTGCGCGAGGGCCAGTGCGTCAAGGCTGCGGCTGGCTGCTGCCATCAGCATCTTGGGCGGGGACTCTGGCTCCGCTCCGCGGTTCTGGCCGCGCCATCGGGCGGCGGCCAAAAGGTAGTCGCTGACCGCCTGGAGCACGGGTTCGGCCGCGTCCAGGAGGTGCTGGGTGACGGCGCTGGCCTGCGCTGGTGTCTCGGCCGCGGCGAGTGCGTGGTGATACGGGGCGAGGTCCGGGCCCGGCAGGGGGGTGTCCGGCAGCGGGTGTTCGCCCAGGAAGGGTTCGGCATCCCGTTTCGCCCAGCGGAGCAGGTCGCGTTCGGTGGCGGTGCCGTAGCGGGCGGCGGCGATCTGGTCGGCGTCGCGGCCGACGTTGTCGTACAGCTCGAAGTCGGGGTCGGGCACGGGCAGTTCCAGGTCAGGTGCGGGGGAAGGTGGCGCTACACGCGGGGCAGGGACGGGGAGTTGACGGGCGGGCCGGAGGCGTCGGTGCGGGCGCAGGTGTAGGCCAGGAGCGTGGCGGGCGCGGCCTTGGCGGGGACGGTGGCGGCGTCGTTGCAGACGAATTCGTAGCGGATGCTCGTGCGCGGGATGTCGTGCAGCCAGGCCCGGTCGTCCTTGCCGGGGTTGAGTTGCAGCCCGGAGCGGGCGACCGCGTCGGTCTGGGTGTGGGTGTGGGAGAAGAAGACCAGCGCGCCGCCGTCGGTGGTCTTGAGCGCGTACGCGTCGCGGTAGCGGTTGGCGGCGTCGGCGAAGGTGCTGGTGCCCTGGCTGCCGTACTGCTTGACGGTCTCGTCGTGGACCTTGATCTGCTGGCTGCTCGCCTTGCTCGTGGCGAAGACCTTCTTCCCGGAGTTCTGGCCGCCGGTGGCGAAGTTGTCCAGGATGCCGCTGCGCAGCAGGTCGGCTCCCGCGGGCAGGTCCTTGTTGCCGTTGGCGGCGACGGCGGTGGCGTATCCGTCGGCGTCCAGGGCGACCTTGGGCAGGTCCGTGCCGTACAGATCGGCGACGGAGACCATCTCCCACCGCTTGTGCTGCGGCTGTTCGGCGAAGACGGTGAGCCGGTCGGGGGCCTTGCCCTTGGTGCTGGAGAGCGCGGCGGCGAACCAGCGCGCCTGCCCGGATGCGATGCGCGGGATGTACAGCTTGGCGCTCTTGGTGTCGTACGCCCACGGCTTGTACGCCTTGCGCTCGGACTTGGTCAGGCCCTCGGTCTCCTTGTACTCGGAGACCGACATGGCATACAGGGGACCGTCCTCGATGGTGTCGAGCAGGTCGCGGTCGCGGTCGGCGTTGGCCTTGTTGTTGACCGTCGCATACCGGTCGATCTCGGCGAGGGCCTGCTGCTTGGTCAGCGCGGGCGGCAGCTCCCGCTCCTTCTCGGCGCTGGCGGACGGAGCGGGGTTCTTGGCCTCGGGGCTGTCGCTGCCGCTGTCGCAGGCGGTCGCGGCCAGGGCCACGCAGGCCGTGGCGATGGCCAGGGGGAAACGGTGGAGGGGGCGGCGGATGAGGTGCTCCTCAAGACGGGGGTGGTGGGTGATCCGCCTCTAGGGTCCGGACAATCCCCGGTTTCGCTAACCGGGGATCGTCGGCTATGTTGCCGCCTTCACCCGCGCGGTCACGCGGGCGCGAAGCTGCCCCGCAGCGGGGTATCGCGCGGTGTCTGCGCAGGTCAGCGGAGGGTTCTAGAGGCGGTCGGCGGCACGGGAGCGGGCACGGGCCGTGCGGCAGGTGTCCGGTTGCGGTGAGCGGGCGGAGCAGTTGGCCCACGCCGTGCCCCGGATGCCGCCGCGACGAGCAGGTCGGCGTCCCGGTGCAGGTTGCCGGCCGCGTCGGCCAGGTGCCGGTGGGCACTGAACAGCCGGTCGTTCAGGACCGCGCGTGCCGTGTCGATGGCCTGGGCACGTTCGGGGGTGCGTGGGCCGGCACTGATCTCATGGAGGCGGCCGATCTGGGCGACGGCCTCGCCCAGCTTGGCCAGCGCCCAGCCGAGAGGATCGGCCGCCCGCGTCATCAGGGCGACCTTGCGGTGGGCCAGGGCATCTGCCGCGCGAGGATGCTGCTTCGCCGCCCGGCCGTGGACGGCGGCTTCATGCGCGAGCGAGGCGAAGACGCCCGCGATGACGCGGACTTGGTCCTCCACTTCCTCGCTGATGCTGGCGAGCGAGTGAGTGGACTGCGGGGCCGGCAGATCGTCGGCGGCATGGTGGATGCGCTCGGCCAGCGAGTGCAGGTGCGCCGCCTGCTCCAGACCGGCGAGCAAACCGGGCGCCTCTGGCGCTGTCACCGGGTGCGACCAGGCGTGGGCAGCACCGCCGTCGGCAGCCCGATACTCGAACCTGTGACGGTCGCCTTGGTGGCCTGGCGCGCGGGGGAGCGGGGGGCCAGGGCACGCATGCGGTCGACGGCGACGTGCAGGTCTTCACCGAGCCCGCGCAGGGTGGACGCGGCGTCCTCCAGGTCGTAGTGGAGGTCGAACCCGTCGTCGTGGTCGGCCTCCTTGGCCTTCTCGGCTGCCGCTTCGAAGAACTCGGCAAGCCGCTCCAGCAGACCGTCGGTCGGTTCCAGGACCTGGTCGGCCAGGGCAGCGGCGTGCTCGTAGGACGTCGTGCCGTTGAGCTGGTCGGTGAGCGCGAGGACCTGGCGGCCGTATACATAGCGGCCGTCGGGATCGGTGGGGGTGGTGATGTCCGCGGCGGGGACCGCGGGGGTGGCGGAAGACGTGGACAGGTGGGATCTCCTGAAAGCAGGGTCGGGCCGCGATACCCGGCGGGGTCTAGCGGTGTTGGGCGGCGGGTGTCGAGCCCGGCAGCGGGGCGCGGGTGTTCAGCGCGGGCCGCGCGGCGGGAGGCGGCGGGCTGTGCCGGAGGTTGACGCCGATGCGGTGGGCGGCGAGCCGCTGTGCCACGGCCTGGATGCGCAGGGCCTGGTCGGCCTCGCCGTGCGCGGCGGGCAGGAGGAAGGCGCCTTGGTGCGGGTGGTACTGGAAGCCGTGGACGTAGAGCGTGGTGCGGGCCTCTGCCGGCACCGTCGCGTACGGCGTGCCGAAGGCGCCGTCGGCGTACCGGGTCAGGGTGAGGACCTGGTCGACCTCGGGGGGTGCGGGGCGCAGCGGGGGTTCGGGCTGGGCCTGCGCGTTGTGGTGCACGGCGGCCAAGGCGCGCTGGTAGCGCGGCAGGACGCGGCGGCTGACCGCGACGGCGGCGCGCAGCGGGTCGTTGCCGACCTTGATGCCGTTGGGCTCGTCGACGCCATGGAAGTGGTGGGACTTGAGGCCCTCGTCCGGGGCGAGGGGGACCACGAGGAACTGGTCGGGATGCAGCGGACGGTCGATGACGCACAGCCGTTGACCGTCGGGTCCGGTCAGCTGGGCGTCGTGACCGAGGACGAACTCGCTGAATGCCCAGCTGACGTGGCCGTTGTCCCAGACCTCGTCGTCGAGAGGGAACTGGTCGCTGTACGCGTCGTGTTGACGGTACGTGCTGTGCCAGTCGCCGGGCAGGCGGGCGGCGAGCGCCTCGGCGAAGGAGACGAGGTCGGCGCGGGAGACGGGCATGGGCTCCTTGGAAGAGAGGGGCAGGGTCACCGGCGACGCGATGGGCGGCCGGGTGGAGCACTGGGGGCGGCCGGGCGGATCGGGGCCTGGCCGGCGTGATGCGCCGGTTGTGCGGTGACGTCGCCGAGGGCTGCCACCTGACGGTAGACATGGAGGACTTCCTTGAGGCGCTCGATGGCGTCGGCGCGGCGCGCGGCCAGGATGTCGATCTGCGTGGCGCTGTTCTGCAGGACTCCCACCGAATTGATCTGCGCCTTCCCGGTAGCGACGCGCGTCAGAGTGGAGGCCGCGTGCTGAGCGGCGTCGATGAGCTGTTCGTGTACGCGGTCCAGATGACGGGCAGCCACGACCACCAGCCAGGCGACGACGTCCTCGGTGGAGTCGGCCGTGTGGAGTCGGCCGAGGCGCTGCGGCGAGGTGCCGAGGGCCTCGACCACCATCTGGGAGCCGACGGCGGCAGGGGACGGGATGCTGGGTGGGGTATCCATCAGGCGTGTGGGCCGGGAGTGTTGAGAGAAGCGGCGAATAGGCCCGGCCTCGTGAGGCGCCGCACGTTCGAACCGGTCATGGCTCAAGTCCATCGGCTTGGGCGGTGTGCTCCTCGCTCCAGCCGAAGACCACACGTTCCAGGTCGAGGAGGTAGAGGACGTCCCGGTGGGCGCGGAAGGCGTCGAGGCGTTCGTCGGCGTAGTCCTGGACCTCGTTGTCGGCGTTGTCGACGCGGGCGCGGTTACGGCGGGACAGGCGTTTCCACTCCAGCAGATCGGAGTCGGTCGCGCGGGCCATCCACACCCAGATCCCGTTGCCCAGCTTCACGATGTCGGTGGGGTGAAACAGCGAGCTGGTGGGGCGGCGGCGGGGGTTGCGGTGCTCGCCGAATGCCGTGACGAGACTCTGGGCGAGTCGCTCCATGGCGGCGGCCTGGATGTGCGGGTCGAGGTCCCCCCGGGCGAGCTGGTCGCGGACGGCATCGATGAGGTCGCGCTTGCGGAACCGGCCGTCGGTGTCGGTCAGAGCGACAGCGGTCTGCTCGACGATGTGCTGGAGCCGGATTTCGGCGGTGGTCGTCACGGCAGGTCACGCTCCTGCCAGACCTGGTCCATCTCGGCCAGCGCCTGCCTGGCATACGCGATGGTCTCGCGGGTGATGGGCGCGCCGCTGGCGTAGGCAGGGTCGTACCGGTTGAACGTGCGGGTGCCGCGGGCCTGGGCGAGCGGCGGGACCAGCTCGTCCAGGAAGCGGGTGGCCACCCGGCGCTGCCGCTTGTCCTCTTCGAGGCGCTCGGTGCGCTCTGCCCATGCGCCGGTCAGAGTCAGGGCGCCCTCGACGACCCGGTCGGCCAGCTCGGGGTCCTCCTCCCGCAGGCGGGCGAGCTGGACCTCGGCCGAATTGGCCTTGGCCTTGTTCTCCTGGGCGATGGCGTACGCCTCGTTGAGTCCGGTGGCGCCGCTGATGACCGGGTCCACCAGGTCGGGCGCGTGCTGGAGTACGACGTTCGCCTTGCCTACGGTGCCGAGCGAGATTCCCAGCCGTTCACTCAGTGAACGGGAGGACTGTTCACCCGGTGAACGCTCGCCCTGTTCACTGAGTGAACAGGCTTTGGCTGTGATCATGGCCATCTGGCCCTTGGTCAGATTGCGCCGGTGGATGTTCGCGGACAGGGCGTAACTGTCGGGGTCCCCTTCGTGAGTGGTGTACGAGGGAGCGATGCCGGCGATCTCGCATGCCTTCAGGCGGTTGCGTCCGTCGATGACCCGGCCGCCGGCGTCGAGAACGACGGGGTGTAGCAGGCCGTGTTCCTTGATGTTGTCGGCGAGGGCCTTGAGGTCGTCCTCCTCGAGTTCGGGGAAGAGCAGGATGGTCGGATGGAAGTGGATAGTGGGTCTCCTGAAGGGCAGAGGGAGGGGGATGCTCGGCGGGCTGGACGGGGAATGGCCTTTCAATGCATCCGGGCATCCGTGTCAAATAGGGTCAATTCGTACGGGTGGAGAAGGTGTTGGACGATGAAAGATCGTCCGGCGACCTTCCATAGGCCGCGGCCTCGGTTGAGGTGGGAGATGGCGTCGCTCTCCACCGAGGTGAGTCCCAAGAGCGCTGCTGCGGCGTGGAGTTGGTCGGTCTCCTGGCGGTAGATGATGCGCGTGGAGCAGTCGGCGAGCAGACCCTCGGCGAGGGCGCGTCCGCGGGATCCGGCGTCGCCCGCCGTGAGTAGGTCGGACAGGCGGTGGATGACCATCAGGTTGGCGATGCCCAGGCCGCGGCTGAGCTTCCACTGGGACTGCATGCGCGCCAGCAGGCCGGGGTGGCGCATCAGGCGCCATGCCTCGTCGTAGACGATCCATCGCCGACCGCCGTTCGGGTCGGAGAGCGCGGACTCCATCCAGGCCGAGGCGCAGGTCATGGCGAGGACGAGGGCGGTGTCGTCGCCGGAGCCGCCCAGGCGGGACAGGTCGATGGTGAGCATCGGCGAGCTGGGATCGAACGCTACGGTGCTCGGGGCGTCGAACATGCCGGCCAGGTCACCGTGGACGAGGCGGCGCATGGCGTGGGCCAGGTCGCGGGAGGCATCGCCCAGGCGTCCGGACATCATGCCGCCGGCGGTGTCGAGTTCGTCGGGGCTGTTGAGCATGGTGGCGATGTCGCCGAGCAGCGGGGTGCGTCCGTTCGCGGCGGCGCGGGTGACCACGGCGTCCAGGGCGACGTCGAGTCCGGTGTGCTCCATCGGCAGCAGGTCCCGCCCGAGCACGGTGCGGGCCAGGGAGCCGAGCAGCAGCAGGCGCCGTTTGCGGATCTCGCTCGCCCAGTCCGTCTCGGAGACCGACGGCGGGCGCGGGGCCGCGTCCAGGGGATTGAGCTTGCCCGGCAGCCCAGGGCCGAGCGCGATCGAGGTGCCGCCGAGCGCGGCGGCCACCGGGGTCCATTCCCCCTTGGGGTCACACGGCACATAGACCCTGTATCCGAAGGACACCGATCGCAGGGCGAAGGACTTCGCCAGAGCGCTCTTGCCCTGGCCGATCACGCCCGCGAGCAGCACGTTCGGGTTGGTGAAGCCTTCGATCTTGCCATACAGGGCGAACGGGTCGAAGCAGAAAGAGGCTTCGGCGTGCACGTCGCGGCCGATGTAGATGCCCTCGGCGCCGAGACCGCCTTCGGCGAGGAAAGGGTAGGCGCCCGCGACGGTGGCGGTGGTCATGCGGTGCGCGGGCAGTTTCAGCTTGCCGCCGCGTGCGGAGGCGGGGCCGGGACGGCCGCTGGGCGGGAAGAGGGGCTGCGGCATCTCCTGCTCGGCCGGTTCGGCGCCGGCCGGGTGCAGGGCGGCTTCGGCGCGGGCCTTGGCGGCGGCCTCGGCGAGCTGTCGGCGGGCTGCCTTGCGGCTGGCGCGGTCGGTGCCGTGCGGGGTGAACAGGGGAGAGGCCGAGGCGCGGCGGGCGCGCCGGGCGGGCCGGTGGGTCATGACAGGGCGGCTTTCAGGTGACGGCGTCGGGGAGGCGGGCGATCACACGACCGGGGAGGCGGTGGCCAGGGCCCCGGTGCCGGTGAGCGCGGCGAGAACGAGGGCGGCGGAGGTGGAGCGCTTGAGCGTGCGCAAGTCAGGGGCCTTTCGCGGAGGGGAGTTACTGGGCGCAGGTGGTGCTGTGGCCGTGCAGGGGGCTGTTGAGGTCGGTGGGGGTGGTCGTGCGGCGCACGAGGTGGCTGGCGGCGAGGTGGCGCTGGCAGATGGTCAGCACCGGGGGGCCTTCGGGGAGTCGCTCGGGATGGCACTCCTCCTCGTCCGCAGGCGTCTCATGGACGGTGGGCAGGAGGTGGAAGGCGTCGTGGAGGGCGGCGCCGGCCTGCCACAGGCGGGTGCCGGCGGTGGCCAGATGCCGTCCTGCCGCCGGGTGCGGAGACCGGGTTGCTGCCTGGAGTTGGTCGACGAGGCGGTGCAGGGAGATCAGGTGCGCGTGCAGGACGTCGAGGTGGGTGCGGTCCGCGGGCACCGGCGCGGTGGCCGCTTCGGCGGTGAGGGTGCGGGTGTGGTGGCGCACTCCGGCACTGGCGGCCCGGAGATAGGGGTGCGCGTCGCCGACGGGGTTGGCTGAGGTCAAAGGGGAAGATCCTTCCTGCCTGTGCGGCAGGGCACGGGCCCCAATCGGGTGGGGCCGAGGTGGATTACAGGGCGGTGCGGGCCAGGGGCAGCGCGCCGAGGGTGAAGGCGTCTGGCTGCTGGTAGAAGAGGCGGCGCAGGTCGACCTGGGCGGTGACGGCGGCGGTCTCGATCTGCGCGCACGCGGCGTCCAGCAGGGTGTCGGTCTCGGCGGAGACGGTGAGCAGGCCGGTCAGGGCGACGTCCGCGTGTCCGGCGATCAGCTGCCGCTCGCGGGTTTTGACGTCGGCGTACTCGACGCTGTCGGCCTCGGAGTCGACCTGCCCGCGCCGCGAGCGCTCGGCGGCATCCGAGATGATCGCGGCCTTCCTGCGCTGGACGTCGCGCATCGCGGACTCGAGCCCCTGGGGCACGTATATAAGGGACAGGCTGCGCCGCACACCGGCGGTGAACATCAGCCCGTGCAGGAACCCGGCGCCGGTCTCCGTGCGCGGCCAGTCCTCGACCCAGTACGTGGCGTGCCGCGCGGAGTCGGTGGCCACCCGGTCGTACTCCTCGACCTGGACGACGGGCCCGGCGGCAGCGGGGTCGGCCTCGGCGCGCCCGCTCTCGGACCACTGCTGCAGGCCGGAGAGCGCCTTGGGGTCGTAGGCGGTACGGATGACGGCGGCGATCTCGCGGGCGGTCAGCCAGCCGGTCACCATCAGGCCCGCGCTGCGGGCGGCCTGGGCGATAGCGCTGGTGGTCTGCTCCATCACCGTGAATGCCCCGGGGAAGCCGCCGCCGGCCTGACTGATCAGGCGCTTGGCGGCCTTGAGGTCCAGGGAGATCGCTAGGTACGCCTCGTGCGGGGCCGCGGCCGGTCCGGCGGAGGCGACCAGGTCGGAGTACACCTGCCCGGCGACCGGGGTTTCGGGGCGTCCCTGCTGGGCCCAGTGGCGGGCGAGGGTGTCGCCGCTGTCGGGCACGGTGCGCTCCAGGACCTGCACGGAGGCGACGTGCCCGGTCCGCGCGATGCCCGCCAGGGCTCGTCCCCACCCGGACACGTTGTGGTTCTGCGTTGCGGGGTCGAGCAGGGCGAAGGCTCTGCTGGAGACGCGGGCGACGGCGGTCAGAGTCTGACTGTGCGGGTCGTGCACCGCGGCGGCGCCATTGGCTGAATCCGAGGGCGTGACGACGCGCAGGGAGGCGGCGGTGCCGGGCAGGTGGAGGGTGCCGTCGTGGCGGGGACGGGTGACCGGCCGGGCCAGCCACAGGGTCTGCCCGTTGCGCCGGCGCCGGGTGAAACGGAGGACGATCGGTGCCCAGTCGATCAAGGACCGGCCGTTGCGGCGGATGGCGACCAGCGCGGCGACCGCGGCCCACAGCGGGGCGAGCACGATCGCGCCGAGCAGTCCGGTGCCGACGACGGTGACCAGCAGCAGCGCCAAGGCCGAGGAGACAAGGACCAGTTGGGGAAGGGTGAGGCCGAGCAGGATGCCGCGCTTCGACCTGTGGGGGAATTTGACCGTAAGGGGGGTGATCGAGAGTTCAGACAAGGGCCGTTCCGGTGGTGCGCGGGCGGAGCCGGAGCGGCACACACGGGGGCGTGGTGCGTGCCGCTCCGGGGTGAGGGGCGGGGTCAGATGCCGGTGGGCGGAGGCGGCGGAGGCGGTGCGCCGGCGCCGCCGGCACCGGATGAGGAAGCGGAGTTCGGGGCCGGGGGCGTGCCCTGCGGCGGAGGGGTGGACGAGCCCGCCGGGTTGGACATGAACCCGCCGCCGGACGGGGAGCCCGAGCCTGAGCCGGGTCCGCCCTGGCCGGGACCACCGCCGAACTGGCCGCTGGTGTCATCGCTGGGGCGTGTGGGCGGAGGCTGGACGGCCTTCTCCAGCCCGTCCTTCATGCCCTGGCCGCCGGAGGAACCACCGGAGTTGCCGGAGTCCTGGCCGCTGCCGCCGGTGGGGTTGGCGGCGATGTCGCCGGGGAAGCCGCCGCCGGGCACCGAGTCAGGTCCCTGCGGGGCGGCGCCCGCTCCGGCTGCCGCGCCGCCACTTCCGGCGGTGGCCGCCATCGCGGCGGCCTTGCGGCCTGCGCGCTCGGTGTGCTGCTTGGCGAGCTGGGCTCCGGCACCACCGGCTCGGTGTATCGATTCTCCGTCAGTGCCTTCTGCGGCCCAGTGCACGAACTTGAAGGTCGCGTACGGGCACAACAAAACCAAGACCATGATCACGATGCCGGACATGACGTCGGCGAGCGCGCCGAGTCCGTCTTCGGCCTCGGTCTTGCCCATGGCGGCGATGCCGAGCACGAAGATCACGGTCATCAGGAGTTTGCTGACGACGAGGGTGGCGGTGGCCTCGATCCAGCCGCGCCGCCAGCGGCGGGCGACTTCCCAGCCGCCCCCGGCTCCGGCGAAGACCGCCAAGGTCACCATCACGAGGATGCCGACCTTGCGGACCATCATCACGCACCAGTAGAGGAACGCTCCGATAGCGGCTCCGATGGCGGCGAAGACCGCGACGAGCCAGCCGAGGCCGGCGAGCGCCGGGATCTGGCTCACCTTGACGATGCGCCGCACGGCCGATTCGATCGACAGGTTGGACGCCTTGAACAGACCGTCCGACAGAGCGTCCACGACTTCGATCGCGACGGTGGTCAGCGCGATGGCGCTGAAGGCGAAGATCACGCCAGAGGCGGTGCCGGTGAACGCCTGGCTCAGGGCCTGGCCATCGCGTTTCATCGCGGCCCGCACCAACTGGGCGCAGAAAGTGGCGACGAGGATGACCAGGCCGATCGGCAACAGCATCTCGTAGTTGTCGCGGAACCAGCCCGCGTTGAGGTCCACCTTGGTCGTGGCGTTGACGGCCTTGGCGGCCAGGTCGGCCGCTGCGGCGGCGAGTTCGCCGGACGACTTGGCCATCCAGTCGCCGATGACCTTGCCCGGATCGCTGGCGAAGTCGACGGCACCCTTGGCGGCACCGGCGATGCCGCACACCTTGTCGGCAAGGGGGAGATTGCAGAAACCCACGGGAAGTCGGCCTCCTTTCGTGTCTCAGGCGCGGGTCACTGCGTGACGTTCGGGGCGATGGCGGCCAGGGTGCAGTCGTGGCCGGGGCGGCACTGGACAGCCAGGGTCACGGCGCGCTCCTCGGCTCCGCCGCCGCCCTTCTTCCAGCTCAGCTGCTGTTTGCCGTTGACGGTGACGACGTAGACGTACGCCTCGGTGATCGCGGACGGATCATCGGCCAGGGCCTGCTTGAACGCGCCCGGGTAGTGGCCTTCGGCGACCTTCGCGGTGGCGTGCTGCTCGTTGTCGGCCATACGTGACCACAGGGTCGGATCCGGCACTTGGGCGTTCACCGAGGTCCAGTCGGCGTACTTGGTCTCCTTCGTCATCCACGCGCGCATCCCGGCCAGCTGCTGGTCACGGGTGGTGTCGCGGGTGTCGTAGGACCACAGCATCGCCGCGGCGGCCTTGGCGAAGGCGACCGGCTCGGCGATCTTCGGCGGCTTGGGTACCGACCCCGTGCCCGTGCCGGGCTTCGGCGCCTGCTCGGAGGGCGAGGTGCTGCCGGCGGCGGACGGTGAACCGGTCTCGGAGTGCCCGCCGTCGTCGCGACCGGCGAAGAACGCGACGGCGGCGGCCAGGGCCAGCAGGACGGTGAGGGTGATCGCGACGATCGCGATGCGGCGGTTGGCCGACCAGCCGACGCCGTAGGAGGACAGGGAGAGGGAGCGGGAACGTTTCATCAGTGGACCTGCGACCCCAGGGCGCTGAAGAAGGCCACGATCCCGTTTGCGGCACCCAGTCCGAGTGCGGCACCGGCGGCGACGATGGCGCCCTTCTTGCCGTTGGCCTCGGCCTGGTGGCCGCCGGTGTGGTGGCCCCAGGCCCACACGCCGAGCGAGACGGCCAAGGCCCCGACGACGGCGACGATGCCGAACAAGTTGATCGAATTGACGACGTTCTTCAGGACGGCGAGGCCGGGCAGGCCGCCGCCCTTGGGGGAGACGCCTGGGTCGTAGGCGAGCTGGATGACGCGGTCTGCGAGAGGTATGGGCATGGGGTTGGCGGGACTCCTTGCGTGCGCAGGCCGGATGCGGCCCGGCGAAAGGGGGAAGAGAAGATGGGGGAGGGGCGCGAGCGGCGCCGAGAGAGTCCGGCCCGGCCCGCGTGGTGCGGGTTCTCGGGCGGCGGACGGCGTCAGAGGACGCGGCGGACGGCGAGAATCGCCCAGTCCTTCAAAGGCGTGATGCGTACCGGTTTGCCGGTTTTCGGGGCCTCGATGACGAGCCCCGCACCCATGAACATCCCGACATGTTCGGGACGCTGGGCCGTACCGCGGCTGAAGATCAGGTCGCCGGGCTGCAGCTTGTTGGGCGAGATGGCCTTGCCCTCGTTGACCTGGGTGTACGTGGTGCGGGTCAGTTTGATCCCGGCCTTGGCGTACGCCTGCTGCATCAGACTGCTGCAGTCGCAGCGGCCCATCGGGTCAGGGCCGTGCGCAGCCGTGCAGCTGCCGCCCCACTGGTACATCGTGCCGAGCTGGTGCATCGCCCAGTCGATGGCCTTGCGCGCCTTGGGGTCGGCGTCCTTGGGGATCGTGTAGCCCTTGGGCACGCTGCCCTCGGGAATGCGCCCGTAGGAGGAGCCGTCCTCGGCCGGACCGCAGCCGGAAGCCGGGGAGTCGGTGTCCTTGGACTTGTCGCCGTCCTTGGCGAGCTTGTCCTTCTCCCCGTCGGGGAAGGTGGCGGCGATGGCCTTCTGCAGGGCGGTGGCCAGCGGCTCCCACTGCGCGTACGCGTCCGGGAAGCCCGACTTCTGCACGGCCTGGGCGGCCTGCGTGACGGTCATCTGTTCCCAGCCCTTGACCTTCAGCAGCGCCTTGTAGAACCGCTCCGAGGCGTACACCGGGTCGCGGATCTGCTGGGCGGTGCCCCAGCCCTGGCTGGGCCGTTGCTGGAACAGGCCCAGCGAGTCGCGGTCGCCGGAGCCGAGGTTGCGCAGCCGTGATTCCTGCATCGCGGTGGCGAGCGCGACGATCTGACCGCGCTTGGGCACATCGAGGGAGAGGCCGGTGGCGACGATGGTCTGGGCGTTGGGGACCTGCTCGGCGGGCAGGGACAGGCCCTCGACCTTCACGTCCTTCCCGGACGCTCCGTCGAGGATCTTGGTCACCTGTTTGGTGACGGCGTCGGTGTCGACGTCATGCAGGCAGTCGCTGAAGGAGCTGGTGGTTTCGGCGGCTTCGCTGGAGGCGGCGGCCACCGTCATGGCCGTCCCGGCGAGCAGCAGGGGGGAGAGGAAGACGACGCCGATGCCGGCGGCTATCGCCTTCAATCCGGCACGCCTCCCGGCGGCGGGGATTCAGGCAGGGGAGGGTAGGGAGTTGTCACAAGGGCGTCCTTGAGGGGGAAAGTCCCGGCCGCGCGGGCGTGCTTGGGGAAGGCCGCGGCGGCCGGTGGTGGGTAGATCGGGGCCCCGACGCACGCGGCGAGTTGCACCTCGCTTCTGCGTGCGTCGGTCAGGTTCAGGTGTGGCCAGGCATGGCGGTCCTCGGTTCGTGAGGGCGGGCGGAGTGGGGAGCCGTCGGCGGGATCTGCCGGGCTCTAAAACAGTAAGCGCGGATCCCCGGTCGGCGGCATAACACTCAGTCAGAAAACAATTCCGCAGGAATTTCGCCCAGCGACACCGCTCCACCGGGAATCGTGCCCTACATTGATGACTCCTCCCCCTCGCGCCCCGCTTTGCGGCCCCTGGGCATCTTCATGCCCGGTCTCGGCCCGCGGGGTTCTGTTCGAGAGTCGGAGCGTTCTACCTACCTGTCATCGACCCGAATTGGGGTATCCCCTTTGCCTTTTTCCCTGCATCAGGGCGACGCGCTGAGCGTCCTTGCCGAGCTTCCGGACCACTGCGTGGACTCCGTCATCACCGACCCGCCGTACAACAGCGGCGGCCGGACGGCCAAGGAGCGCACCAGCCGCAGCGCGAAGCAGAAGTACACCTCCGCCGACGCGCAGCACGCACTGCCGGACTTCACCGGCGAGAACATGGATCAGCGCAGCTACGGCTTCTGGCTCACCCAGATCATGACCGAGGCGCACCGGCTGACCAAGCCCGGCGGCACCGCGCTGCTGTTCACCGACTGGCGCCAGATGCCGACCACGACGGACGCCCTGCAGGCCGCCGGCTGGCTGTGGCGCGGCGTGCTGGCCTGGCACAAACCGCAGGCCAGGCCGCAGAAGGGCCGATTCACCCAGAACTGCGAGTTCATCATCTGGGGCTCGAAGGGCGCCATCGACGGCTCCCGGAACCCGGTCTACCTGCCCGGCCTCTACTCCGCATCGCAGCCCTCGGGCAAGAACCGCCAGCACATCACGCAGAAGCCGGTGGAGGTGATGCGCGAACTGGTGAAGATCTGCCCCGAGGCCGGCACCGTGCTGGACTTCACCGCCGGATCAGGGTCCACCGGCGTTGCGGCCCTGCTGGAGGGGCGCTCGTTCATCGGGGTGGAAAAGACCCGCGAGTACGCCGAGGTGGCCGCAGACCGGCTGACCCAGGCCGTGCAACAGACCCTGTCCCAGGACGACTTCGGCCTGTCCGCCTAGGGACTTCCCGCTGCCCGGCACGGGGCGAGAGCGGACTGCTGGTTCGCCTTTCCCCGCGCCGCGCGATGCGTTATAGCACCGGATCCCCGGTTAGCGAAACCGGGGAATCTCTGGATCGTGGAGCCGTCATTCCCACGCCATCGGCCGCGGCTTCAAGGAGAACCATTTCGTGCCCGAATCCATAGACCTCCCCGACGACGGGGAAATGGACCCTGTCCGGCTCCCGGACTCGAACCTGGAGAGCGTCGAGGCCAGCGTCCGCAAGCTCATGGAGCAGCAGGCCGAGCAGGCCCGGCAACTCGACAGCCTCTCCGCACCACCGGACCCCTCGCCCTTCGCGGCGTTCGGCATGCCCAGCCTTCCCGGGATGCCCGGAGCGCCGATCCAGGCGCCGCCCGAGCCGCGCCCGATCCTGGAACTGGAGGGCGAGGAGTACGAGGACGAGCTGGACGCGCTCACCGACTGGGTCGACGACTACCTCATCCGCATCTACGGCGCCGAGGTCACCACCGCGGCCCCGTGGTGCAAGCAGTGGCAGGAACACGACGACGTCGTCGCCTGGCTCCACGCCCTGTGGATGGCCTACCAGCAGCACAAAGACCCCGAAGCCGGGCCGTCCGGGATGTTCGTGTGGCACCGCGACTTCCTCACCCACTGCCTGGCCCATGTGCGCGCCCCCGGCGGACCGCTCTCGGCCTGCCAGACCGACCCCGACCGCGACGCACACCGCCTGCTGCCCGGCCCCACCTCCTCGATCCGCTCCGCACGCTCGGCCTCCGCGGACCAACCGGAGCCCGGCGAGCCGGACCAGGCCGCATGAGAGGGCCCGAACACCGGCCCGCCTTCGGCCTCTCCTTCGACCCGCGCGCCCTGACCGACCTCCTTCAGGCCCCCGGCGACATCCGCGACCTGGCCCTCGCCCAGCTCCAGGACGTCGTCAACGCCAAGCAGTTCGGCCCCAAACTGATCGGCGAACTCGCCGACTACCGCAAGCTGTACGTCGATCACCGCAAAGCCTGGCGCATCGTCTACGCCCAGCGCCCGGCCCCGCCGGAGGCGGCGCACCGCACCGAGATCCATGTGGTGGCCGTACGCCCGCGCGACCGCCACGAGGTGTACAACGTCGCCCGCAAACGCCTGGGCATCACGCGCCGCCCGGTGAGCGCGCTCGCCCATGCCGCCCGCTCCCGCTCCCCGCAGCTTGAGACGCGCCGCGACGTCCCCAAGCCGGGCCCGCCGCCGTACGCGATGCCTGGCCTTCCCCGACCCGCCCTGTCCCCGACTCCGAAGGACCGCACTCTTTGACGACCCACTTCCCCTCCGGCCTCGACGACCTCACCGCCACCCTCGCCGGCCTCGACATCCCGCAGGAGAACCCGCACCACCGGGCAATCGTCGACACCTACCGCCGAGTTCAGCAGCTGGACGCGCAGCTCCTCGCCGTTACCGTCGGTGAGCCGACCGGCTGCCTCGCCGACACCCACGAGCAGCTGGAGCAGCTCACCGACGTCCTCATCCTGCGCATGCTGGCCGGCGCCGAGCTGACCCGCCTGCTGAGCATCCAGTGCTGCTGCAAGCCCGTCGCCGGTGACGGCGAAGCGGACACCGCCGACGACGAGGCGGACTGCCGCTCCTGCCCGGACACCGAGCACACGATCGTCCACGCGTGTCTCGACGTCTTCGCCGCTGAGGGCAACCCGGACGCCATGTCCTCGGCCGATCTCACCGACCGCCTGCGCCAGTTCCCCGGCATGGCGGAGAGCCGCTGGTCGTACGCCGAACTCACGCCACTGCGCCTGGGCCGTCTCCTGGCCCCGTACGGCGCGCGCCCACGCAACGTCCGCTTCGGCACCCACCAGCTCAAGGGATACCTGCGCAGCTCCCTTGAGGCCGCGCTGCCCGACTGCTCCTGCTGAGGCACCCCGCCCTCACCGCCCTGCGCCGCGTCAAGGCCGAGGACTTCCCGCTCGTCGACGCCTTCCACCAGCGCTGTTCCCCCGCGCACTTGCTGCGCCGCTGGGGCCGTACGCACCTGCCGCACCGCACCCTTGGCCAGCTGCTGGCGCATGCCGACTGCTGGCTGGGGCTCGGCGCCGGCGACGAGCCGCTCGCGCTGGTGTGCACGGGTCCCGTCAGCCGGGAAGCGGGCGTCTTCGACCTCGGGCTCCAAGTCGCCGACGCCCACCAGCGCCGGGGCATCGGCACCGCGCTGGCCCGCCACGCCGCCCAGCACGCCCATGCCCGGGGCGCCCACACCCTGAGCACCTACACCGAGGCATCCAACCGCCCGATGCTCCGCCTGCTGAGGCGTCTTGGTCCCATCCGCGAAACGCGGCACGGACCGCATCTCGCCGTACGCCTGCATCTCGGCGTGAGCGGCCTTGCGCACCGGACCTCGCCCCACCCCAAGGAACCTCTCTATGCCCCGCAAAGCTCCGGTCGAGAAGGCTCTGACCCAGCTTGACCACCGGATCGAGGCCGCCGTGGGCCACAGCATCGACCGGCTGTGGCAGCACCGCGACCGCGACCTGCTCGACGAACCGCACACGCAGCTGGTCGACGCCCACCGGGCCCTCGTCCAGGCCGAGACCAACGTGATCTTCTACCGGTCCCAGCTCAACAGCCTCTCCTCCGGCGAGTACCCGGTCGATGCCACGCTGTTCGAGCGCATCGACCGGACCGTCGGCCTGCTGGAGGACGCGGCCCGCACCCGGGATGAGCGGCAGGCCCAGGCCATTGCCGCGCTCGAGCCCGTCGAAGCCGCCGCCCGGGACACGGCTCCCCGAAACGTGCAGGACCTGCCCGCGCCCGACATCGCCGCGCTGCTCGCCATCACCCAGGGCGCCAAGCTCCACCAGAACCTGCTGACGCAGCAGGTGTACGTCGTCACCGCCTCCGGCACACGCATCCCCTACAGCCAGCTGCAACGCCTCGAAGAGGACCGCCTGGTGGTGCGCGACACCTCCCACCCGGTCACAGCAGGCCAGCCCGTCACCCTGACCGACACCGGCCGCGCGGCCCTGACCGCCCCGCGCTCGCCCAGGGCGCCCGGCGCCGTCCCCGTGCCCCGGCCCGGCACCTGGCCCGCTGCCACCCCCGCCCGCCGGTGAACCCGCACCGCTCCGCGTGCGCCCCTGTCCCCGAAAGCCCCTATGCCCTCATCCCCGGACTTCCGACTCGACGGCTATGACGCTGTCAACGGCCGTGTCGCCGAGCAGTTCTGGCAGCACATCGACATTGAAGCAACTGAACTCACCGTGCTCGCCGAGTACCACACCGACGACGAACGGCACAGCTACTACGTTCTGCACAACGCCGCGGTGACCTGGGGCATCCCCGGCGAGCCGCAGCTCGTAGCCCTCCACCTGCAGCGCGACGTGGCAGCCCGCACCTTCCGCTTCCAGCACGAGCAGCTGCCCTTGGTGCCCATGGCGCAGAGCTGGCTGATCGCCCGCGGCTGCCCGAAGGACGCCATCGGCCTGCGCCCTGACATGGGCACCGACGCCGCCGACGAGGCCACCAAGGCGCTGGAGGACCGCCTCACCTCCGACGGCGACCACTTCGCCCTCGTCACCAGCTACACCTCGGACGACGACCCGGACCGCGTGCAGATCACGGTGCTCCTGGCCGCCATCGACGAGAAGGCGCCGCTGCGGTTCCGGGTGCTGCTGGAAGAGGTCGACACGGAGCACTGGACGCACACCCTGCGCGAAGGCGGCTTTGCGACCTACGAGCAGGCCACCGCCTGGTGGCAGGCCCACTGGTCCGGCGAAGACGTCCCCCTGCCGACCGCCCAGACAGCGACCCGGCACAGCGCACCGTCCACGCTGCCCGGCCTTCCCGTGACCCCCGCGCCGCGTAGTGGCCCAACTCGCTGACGAGAAAGGCGAATTCGCGCTGCATCCGGGCCTTCTCCGAGGTGAATCCGTGAGGCGCCGGCCCCGGTGAAGGGCGAAACATAGCAGCACATCCCCGGTTAGCAAAACCGGGGATTCTCCGGACTCTTGAACCCGACCCGCCCGGCGTCAGCCCGGGTGTGGATCCGTGTTCCGTTCCCTCTCCCTCTGGAGGTCAATTCCCCATGCGCTCAACCCGCATAGCCGTCACCGCCGCCGTTCTCGGCGCGCTCGCTCTTCCGCTCGTCGCCGCCACGTCCGCGAGCGCCGCCCCTGCGCAGGCTCCGGCCACTGCGCTGGTCAGCGGCCAGTGCGACCGGCTCGGCCCGTGGAAGGTCGGTACGAAGGCCGTGACGATCCGCTCCAAGACGTCGGCCAAGTCCACCGCCGTCGGCGTGCTCTATGCCGGCCACAAGTTCACGGTCCACAAGACCAGCGGCAACTGGCACTACATCACCGACAAGAACACCGGCGTAAAGGGCTGGGTCTCCGGCTCGTACGTCTATCGCGAGGTCTACACGTGCCTCCACTAGGCACCGCACTCCGGCGAATTCACCGGATTCCGCCACCTTCTCCCGGCCGTCGCGGCTGATCAGCACAGCGCGCGTTCTTGTCTCGCCCACGCATTTCCAAGGAAAGGAGCCACATCGTGCCCGACGACGCCGATGACGTGATGGGCGTCATCACCCAGCAGATCGAGGCCCGCTTCCAGATGCCGCTGGCCGACCTGCGCCGGGCGGTGGCCGCCGCCCCGCACGCCAACAACGACGCCACCGTCGTCGTGAAGTGGTACGGAATGCTCACCGAGGCCCAAGAGGTACTGGAGAAGGCCGAGGACGCCCTCGTCGCAGCCCTCGACAGTGCTCCCGGCGAGGTGCTGGACGAGTCGGTCATGGCGCTGGCCCACCAGGTCAATGCCGCCGTGGCGGTGCGCGACGGGCGGGCGATGGTGGTGCGCCACTACACCGACCCGAACTCCCTGGGCCGCAGGGGACCGGGAGCCTGGCGGGGAGCCGAAGCAGCCCCCCGCCGCAGCCCGGCCCTGCAGACCGCACCGGCGCCGAACACGCCCACGCCGTCCGTCCCGGTGCGAGGAGCGGTGCGGTGAGCGTCGCGCGCAAGCCCTCCAGCCAGGACGAGGCACTGGCCCAAGCCTTCGGCGCCTCGCTGAGTGAGCTGTACGCGCAGGCCGCGGGCCCCGAGGCGTCCGCCGCCCTGACGCGCGCCCTGGAGCTGCGCTCCTGGCTGGCGGTGGCCGAGGAACAGGTCGCCCGGGTCCGCGACCGCATCCACGACGCCACCGCCGCCGACCGCGACATGGGCGAACTGTCCGCCGACGACCTGCGGTTCGACGCGCAGTGGATGGAGGCGGCCCTGTCCGCCCGCGACGGATACGCCACCGCACTCAGCGAGCTGCTGTGCACCATGCCACCGCCCGCAGCACGCCCCGCGCGGCCGGTGCAGCTCGCCCAGCCCAGGCTCACCACCACGCTCCCGCCCGCCCCGGCACCCGCGCGTGCCGGGGCGGTGCGGGCCCGCCGACCGTGAAAGCCCCCGATTGCCCCACACCACCTCCCAGACCATCGCCGAACGCATCGAGGACCTGTACGGCCAGCCGATAGCCGCCCTCGAAGCCCACGCCGACACCCACCCGACCGGCACCATGCTCGCCGCCCTGACGAGCAGCCACACCGATCTGCAGCTCGCCGAGCGCAACATCACCTTCCAGCTCCAGCGGCTGCGTGAACTGGCCCACCCAGAGCGGGAGATCGGCAAGTTCGAAGCAGGCCACCTGCTTGACTGCGCCCGCCGGATCGCCGAATCCGTCGCCACCCGGGACGCCCACGCCAAGACCGTCAGCGCCGTCCTCGCCGGCCTGCACCGCGTCCCCGCCACACCACCCCCGCCGTCGGCGGCCCCCGCCGCACCCGCCTCCGCCGCGGCGCCCGCTGCCACCCGCACCCGCTGATCCACCCGCCCCGCCCTAGGAGTTACCCCCTTGGCCACCACCGGTCTGCCCCGCTCCACCCAGGTCGACGTCGCCCGCGTCACCGAGTCGCTGGAGATGATCACCCCGCTGTGGAACGTGTGGATCCTGATGACCCTGTCCACCCAGCCCCTGCGCTACGCGGAGATCAAGCCGCGCCTGCCCTGGCTGAACGACGGCACACTCCACCCCAAACTGCGCAAGCTGTCCGACGCCGGGCTGGTCGAGCGCACCGAAGTCACCCAGGGCCACGTCACCTACGGCCTGACCGGGCGGGGCGCCGACCTGCTGCCCGTCCTGACCGTGATCGCCGCCTGGGGCGAGAGTCACCTGGAAAAGCCCCTGGTGAAGAACAAGGACACCGGGAAGCTGGAGCCGCTCGCCACGGTCGCGCCCGCGCAGAACATCGAAGACACCCTCACGCTCATCGGCCCCCGCCACGCCACGCCGATCCTGTGGGCGCTCAAGGAACGCGGCGCCTCCAGCGCCAAGGCGCTGTCCGCCGCGGCGATGCCCAGCTACCGGCTCAGCAACGTCTACCCCCAGGTGGACCGCCTGGTCTCCGACGGCCTGGTCCGCAAGGACGGACGCGCCTACGAACTGACCGCCAACGGCCACGCGCTCGCCCCCGTCTACCGGGCTCTGAGCACCTGGGCCAAGGGGCGCCCACTCGCCGACGCCGACACCCACCCCCTGTGGGGCCAGGCCCCGGCGGCCAAGCAGGCGAAGTCCGGCCCGTGGCTGACCACTCAGCCTCGCGTACCGGCGCCCGCCACTCCCGTGCCCGCCGCCACGGCCCCGGCTCTGTCCACTCAGTCCCCGGCCGCGCCGGCCACCGCCTGGAAGGGCGGCGACCTGTTCTCGCACCAGATACCGGTGCGCCCCATCGTCCTTCCGCAGGCAGGAGGTCCGCGCCGATGAGCAGCCTCGCCACCACCGACCACCCACAGGCGCGCCGGGCGATCCGGGCGTTGTCCCTGCCCGCACTGATCCGCCTGGTCACCGAGATCGACGACAACGGCCCCATCAGCCGCCGCCGCGGCAGCCTGCAGAGCACCTTCGACGATGTGGCCATCAACCAACTGCGCCACGCCATCGACCGGGCCCGCGAGTTCGGCCTCGTCTACGGCGATGAGCACGAACGAGTCCGCTACCGGCTCACCGACAGCGGCGAGGAACTGGCCGAGGTGTACGACACGGCCGCCCGCTGGGCCCGCACCCACCAATTCCCCACGGTGGCCAGTGACTTCGTCACCCGGGTCCAGCGCACCCTCGACCTGCTCGGCCACGCAACGGCTCTCGCACACGGCGCCGCCCGCCTCGGCGAGGCAAGCGGACTGGCGGTCCCTGGAGGTGCGGTCCTCGACCGGGAGGCCATCGCCGCCCTCGACGGCCCGCGGAACGTACTGACCGCCTGGCTTCAGGCGAACGCGTCCGTCCTGCACCACACGGCCCTCCACTCCTCCCACGCGGCGGATGAGTGGGAGCCCGCTGCGTGAGATCCCGTGTCGGACCCCGGCATGCCCGCCGACCGGTCCCCACCCTGCTGCGCGGCATCTACCTGCCCCGCAGCATGGACGCCGGCGCCTTCGCGATGACGACGTACGGCATCCCGCTGCTGGTGCTCGCCACCACCAACTCCGCTTCCCTGACCGGGCTGGCGTTCGCCCTGGAGTGGGTGCCGCGCCTGGGCGCGTTCGCCGTCGCCGGAGCGATGGTCGACCGCCACGGCACCACCCGCGTACTGCGCACAGCCTCAATGCTGCGGGCCGCGGTGGTCGTGGCCGCCGCCCTCGCGCTGCCGCAACTGGAGGCCGGGCTGGCCACCACGGTCGCCGTCATGCTGCTCGCCGCCTCGACCGGCGTGCTCACCGAGTTCTCCTACATCGCCGCCGAGACGGCGGGCGGCGTCGCCAGCCGCCAGGCCGGAGACCAAGCCCACCGTGTGCAGTCGGTCCTCCTGGGCATCGACCAGGTCGGCACCCTGGCCGGCCCTGCCGTCGCCGGCCTGCTGCTGGAGCGGGCCGGGGCGGCCGGGATGCTGGTCACGATCGCCGTCTTCTCGCTGCTGGCGTCCGCCCTCGCCCCTCGGCAGCACGCCACCAGGACCGAGATGCCACAGCCCGTCCTTGCGGGGCTGCGCACCGGATGGACGACGCTGCGCTCGCTGCCCGCGTTGGGCTGGCTGGTCTGCGGACTGACCCTGTCCAACCTCGCCATCGGCCTGCTCCAGGCCGCGGCCCCCGTGATCGTGGTGAAGGAGTTCGGACACTCCAGCGCGGACGTGGGCCTCATCTGGTCGGTCGCCGCCGTCGCCTCCCTGATCACGGTCGCGGTGTGCCGCCGCGCGATCGACCGCTTCGGCCTGTGGCCCGTCGGCGCGCTCTCCGCCACCGTCGCGGCCTGTGGGTGCCTGGCCGTCTCCGTCACCCACACCTACACCGCCTACCTCGTGCTGATCGCGGTGCTCATGGCCGGCGAGGGCGGCATGACGGTGGTGCTGCGCACCCTGCGCTCCCACCTCATCCCGCAGCAGGTGTTCGGCGCCACCCTCTCCCTGACGATCCTGCTGCTCCTGATCCCGTTCCCGCTGGCCGGCGCCCTGGTCGCCACGGTGCCACCCGCCCTACTCGGCCATGTGATCACCGCCTGCGCGGTGCTGCAGGCCCTGGGCCTGGGCCTCGCCTTCGTCCGCCTGCGCACCCTCCCCGGCCTTCACGCCCGTCTCGCCTGACTCCCTGCCCTTTCGCCCTGGAGATCCACCCCCATGCCCATGCCCGCCGCCGCCCAGACGGTCATACCGGTCGCCCGCCCCTCTTCCCGTGCAGGGGCCAGGCCCACCATCACCGACCAGTTCCTCGCCTTCGATGCCGAACACCCCTACGTCTACCGGGCCCTGGAGAGGCTGACGGCCGAACGGCTGGCCGCCGGGGCCACCCGCATCGGGCTTAAGGAGCTGTTCGAGGCCCTGCGCTGGCGACTCCCGCAGGGGCTGCGCGGGCTCAACAACAACTACACCGCGCTGTATGCGCGGCAGCTGGTCGCGGACCACCCCGAGTGGGCCTCCGTCTTCGAGCTGCGCCGCCGACGCACCCCCTGAACCGGCCCCGCCGTGCCCGAACTGCCCCTTAGCTGCTTCCTTTTGGAGAGTCCTTGCCCACCATCCTTGTCGTTTCCGCCGCCGGTCCGGAGGCCGAGGTGTACCGCGGCTACTGCCTCGAAGCCGTCGCCGCCCGGTACGACGTCGTCCTGATCACTCCCGCCGCGCCCACCTGGGAGCGGGAGTTCATCGCGGACTTCGAGATCGCCGATCCCGACGACGCCCAGGCGCTGACCGCGGCCGGGCAGGCCCTGGCCGGGCGGCACGAACTGGCCGGGGTGGCGACGTGGACCGAGTGGTACCTCGTCCAGACCGCGCGCCTGGCACGGCGCCTGGGCCTGCCGTCGAATAGCCCCGAGGTGATGGGGGCCGCACGCAACAAGGCCAGTGCCCGCACCCTGTTCGCCCGCCACGGCGTGCCCTCGGCCGCCTCCATGACCACCCGCTCCCTGCTGGAGGCCGCCCTCGCCGCCGAAACGATCGGCTACCCCGTCGTGCTCAAGCCTGCCGCCCGCGCAGGCAGCATCGGCGTCATCCGCATCGACCGTGCCGAAGAACTCCCCGGCGGCTTCGCGTTCGCCTCCGCCGGCGCCCGCGACGGCATCGAGAGCACCAAGGTCCTGGTGGAGGAGTACCTGGATGGCCCCGAGGTCTCCGTCGAGTGCGTCACCCACCGCGGCCACACCACCGCCGTGGCCGTCACCCGCAAGAGGCTCGGCGAGGCCCCGTACTTCGAGGAAGTCGCCCACAGCGTGGACGCCGCCGACCCCCTGCTCGACCAAGTGGCGCCCGTCGCCACCGCCGCCATCAAGGCGCTCGGCATCACCGACGGCGTGAGCCACGTCGAGATGCGCCTCGTCAACGGCCGCCCCCGCCTGATCGAGGTCAACGCCCGCATCGGCGGCGACATGATCGGCCACCTTGTGAAACTCGCCACCGGCGTGGACCTGGCCCGCGCCGCCGCCGACACCGCCTGCGACCAGACCCCCGACCTCACCCGCACCCGCCACAGCGCCGCCGCGATCCGGCTGCTGTACCCGAGCGCCTCCGGCACCCTCACCCACTGCCACCTCGACCCAGGCTTCGCCGCCCGCACCCCGTGGCTGGAGCAAGTCACCTTCCAGCGCACCGTCGGCGACACGCTCCTCCTGGCGCCCGCCGGCGACATGTTCAGCGCCCGCGCCGGATTCCTGATCACCACCGGACCCACGGCCGAGACCGCCCAGGCCCGCGCCGACGAGGCCCTCGGGCACCTGACCCTCGCCGTCGAACCCCTGCCATCCACGTCCGTCGCGTAACTCGCGCGCTCCTCCTGCGCCCTTCACGACGTTCGTCGCGCCCCGCCCGCTGAACAGGAACCACCACCATGCCTCAGCCCTCTCACACCGCACCGCCCCAGCGGCGCTCGCTGCGCCTGAACGACGTCGCTCACATGGGCGCCGCGACACTCCAGCCACTCCTGCAGGACAGCTTCCGCAACCTGGTCACGGCCGCCATCGCGGACGCGACCGGGCACCTGCCCTGCAGCTCCCGCAAACTGCTGCACGGACCGCACTTCCGTGACGACCTCGTCGACGCCCTGCGCTGGGCCGAGGGCGAGATACAGGTCGCCTCCGAACGCATGACCTGGACCGGCGACCCGAGGGCCGAGCGCACCCTGCGCCAACTTCAGCAAATCCGTACCGCCCTGGCCCAGGCCCGCGCCGAGGAAGCCGACCGGCGCCGCACCGAACACCACGCCTCCGCCGGACACCAGGTGGACACCGACTCCGCCGCCACGGCCTGCCTCTGGCTGCGCAGCGCCTTCCCCGACCGCTTCGAGCAGCTCCTCGCCCAGGAATACGCCGCGGCCCAGCTCGAGCCACCCGCCCACCGGCCCGCTCCGGCCGACGTGTTCGACGCCATCGAGTGGGGCGCGAGCGAGGGATACCTCTTCGCCACCATGACCCCGGCCGTCCACGACCTGCTCACCAAGAGCCCCCTCGCCTTCCGCAACACCGTCGCCGCCGATACGCGCGAACAGGACGAGCGCACCATCGAACTGCGCCACCCCCTCCTGCTGCGCCGCTGGCGCACAGCGCTGGACGAACTGGCCGAGATGACCGCCCCGCTCGCCGGGGCCACCAGCGCCACGCAGCTCGGCCCGCTCACCACCGACCTGGACGCCATGCCGCGCCAGGCCGCCTTCGCCGTCCTCAACGCCCGCCGGTTCCTTGTCGCCGTCCACCAGCGCACCGCCGAGAACACCCGCCTCGCCCGCCAGTACGCCCAGACCATCACCCAGCGCGAACAGGACGAGCCCGACCATGCCGCCCACCGTCGCGTCTTCGACCAGGCCCTGCACCGGCTGGCCGACGAACACCCCGGCGGCTACGACCACATCCGCCACCGGCTGCGCCCCTTCGAGACCAGCCCCGGGCACCTGGATGTGTCCGTCCTGAACTCTGTCCAGCGCGGTGCACTCAAGCGCCAGGTCCTGGCCGAACTCGCCTCCACCCCGGCGCTCCCGCGCCTGTCCACGGCCGTCGCTCCGCCGAGGCCGACCACGCCCACTGTGCGCCCGGCAGCCGCCCGCTGACCTTCCACCCGACCCCGACGGATGCCCCGATGACCGAACTCACCCCGATTGAGGGAGATGTCTACGTCTCCCCGCGCTACCTCGCCGGCCTCGGCGGGATCGGCGACCCCAGCTTCGAGCCCGTCAAAGAGTGGCCGCACCACCACCTCGACGACGGACCATGCCAGCTCCTCATCACCTCGCCGGACCACCGCATCAAGATCGGCTGGTTCGGCGACGACTTCGACGTGTGGAAGATCAGCGCCGCCCAGGACGCAGTCTCCGCCTCCCGCTGGTCGGCGAGCATCAGCGACACGATGCCGCCCGAGATCGTCCGCGACTTCATCCACGCCCTGGCCGACGAGTGGGATGAGGACAGCGAGAGCTTCCTGGCGGACCGCTCATACAAGTGGACCGATGCGGTCCAACCTCTGCTGGACGCGGGCTGGGAACGCAAGCCGCTCGCTGGCGGCTTGATCGAGATCGTCTCACCGGACCAGCTGGCCGGCGCGAGCATCGACGTCGTCAGCGGTGATCCCGATGCCGAAGTGGTGACGCTGTGGGCCGGGCCCGACGCACGGAGTTCTCGTGCCCAGGCGAACTTCACCGCACGCACACCGAAGAGGCTGATCGCCGCCATGGCGGCCTCCTTCGTCGCACCGGCCCCCATCGCCCGCTACCAGGCCGACCTGATCCCCCGGCTCGCCCAACTCGCCCAGCTCACCTCCGTCGAGCCACTGAAGCCTCCCGCGCCCACCCCGCTCGACGTCCAGCAGACCGCCGCCGCCCGCCGCCGCCCGCCCGCGCTCGGCACGCGCAGCGTCCCCCGCTGGAGCACCACCACACTCCCACCGGCCGTAGCCGGTGCCGTCCTGCCCGCCCGCCGCCGCTGAGGACCCGCCCATGTCGACCGACCCCTTCACCAACCTCAGCCCCGACCAGCAGGTGAAGGTCCTGCCCCGTCACCTGGCCGGCCCCGGACCCGTCGACCTCACTACGGTCTGGCCCCTCCCCGAGGACTGGTCCGTGCACCAAGCCGACGACGGAGCAGCCCTCGCCACCAGCCCCTGCCTGCGACTGGTCGCCAGCCTGGCCCCCGATGCCGACAGCCCGCGCAGGGGGAAGTGGACGGTCACCGCCAATCGCGCCCCGTTCGGCCCCGCAGCCTGGCAGGTCACCTTCGATGCCACCACCCCCGTCGAGCTGCTGCACGACTTCCACAGCGAACTGGTCGACCTCTACCTCGAAGACCGCCAGAGCGGCCAGGACCGACTGCTAGAGGACAACACCCCGCCGCAGGAGGCGTACACGCAGCTCCTCGCCCGCGGCTGGAGCCACGAGATCAAGACCGACGGCACCCAGTTCTTCCGTGATCCCGAGTCCCTCGGCGTCGTACGGCACCGCTACGCCATCACCGGCGCTGACTCACCCACCTGGTCGGCCTCGGGCGGATACCCGAGCGAGCCCTACTGGCGCGCACGCTTCTCCTACGGCACGCCCACCACGCTGGCCGCCGCCTTCACCGCCTCCCTGGTCTCCACGGAACCGGTGAGCCGCGCGCTGAAGGACGTCCCGTTCCACACCCGCCGCCACCTGTACGTCGCGGCGACGACCCCGGCGCAGCAGACGTCCGTCTCCTCGCCGTTTCCCGCGCCCCCTGCGCTCCCCGGCCCGAGCCGGGCCCGCTGACCAACCAGCAATTCCGCCCTATACCTGGAGAGCTCCTACTTGCACACCCGATCCGCCCGCCTTCTGCCGACTGCGGCCCTCACCGTCGCTGCCACTGTGACCGGATCCCTGGCCTGGGCCCCTACGGCCTCCGCCCAGACCCCGGATCCGACCCCGTCCGCCTCCACTACCCCCGCCCCGCGCAATGCCGCCGAAGGCGGAGGCGTCGCCATCCTCAAGAAGGACCCGGGCGGCGACATCCTGTCCGGCGCGTCCTTCACCCTCTACGACGCCAAGGGCAAGGAAGCCGGGAGCGGCAAGACCGACGCCGAGGGCCACCTGGCCTTCACAGACCTGGCGCCGGGCGTCTACCGGCTCAAGGAAGTCTCCAGCGGCAGCCCGCTGCACGACGTCGTCGAGGACCAGGACGTCATCGTCACCCCCGACACCGACGCCCCGCTCACCATCATCGACCCGTTCAAGCCCGCCTCCGTCCTGCTGAAGGCCAAGGACGACAAGACCGGCAAGCTCCTGCCCGGCGCCACCGTCAATATCGGCACCGGCGACAAGACCCTCCTTACCCTCACCACCGGCGACAAGGGCACCGCCACCGCCAAGCTCCCCGTCAACAACCGCACCGGCACCGACTTCTGGGCCAAGGAGACGAAGGCGCCCGCGGGGTATGACCTCTACAAGGGGCAGCGCGAGTTCAAGGCCAAGCCCGGTGACCCGGTCACCGTGACGGTCACCAACGCCAAGACTCACACCACCCCGCCGAGCCCCGACCCCACCGACAAGCCGACCGACAAGCCGACTGAGAAGCCCACCGACAAGCCCACCGACAAGCCGACGGAGAAGCCGACGTCCGGCGGCTCCGGTGACGACGGCACGCCGGAGCCGACACAGAAGCCGACCGGCTCCCCGGCCTCCGACGAGACCGCATCGAGCACCACGGCCCCCGAGCCCGACGGCTCCCTCGCCCACACCGGCGCCGACGCCACGCCGTGGCTGCTCGGCGGCGCCGGAGTCCTCCTGGCCGCCGGCGGAGGCGCACTCCTGGCCGCCCGCCGACGCCGTACGGACGACTCCGACAACGACACCTCCACCGAGAGCTAACAACACGCCCCTCGAATACGGCCCCCGGACTTCGCTTCGCGAATCTGGGGGCTTCGTCGTGTCCAGCGCAGGCAATAGTCTCCACCCATGACTCACGCGCGGATGGGGTTGGTGGAACTGCTCACCGACCCCCACACCTGCGACCACCACTCTTGTCGACATGTTGCTGTGATGTGGTTCGAGCCCTGCGCCGGCCCCGACGACGGCCGCCGCTTCTACGCGTGTGAAGGTCATGTGGGGCTGTTCGCCCAGAGTGTGGCTACGGCGTCGGCGGCGGCCGGAAAGGTCGTCTGAAAGGGGCGACGGGCGTCGGACCCAAGCGGTGAACCTCGATCGATCACAGCTTCGTCCCTCCGTGTGATTAGGCTGCCGCGGTGACCGAGTCCTTGCCGTTCCCCGGCGACCCCTCCGAGCTGCACCTGCGCATCGGCTACGCCGACATGCTGAGTGACACCCCCCACGCGGACGCGCTGGAAGAGTGGAGCGTGGAGATCCTCCACCGTCGCCGGGTACACGACGGCAGCCGTTGCCCAGCGGCACCCCGTGCGTGCGAAGCAGAACACTGCCCGGCGCACACCGTGAGCGACAGCGCGGCCGGTTCGATGACCTTCTTCCGTGTGCACCTTGACCGCGGGCGCAACGCATACGCGGCCATGGAAGAGGAGTCGGAGGACCTCTACGAGATCGCCCAGGTCCTCCTCGACCCCGCCACCGGCTACTACACGGACGAGGTCAGCGAGCTGCTGGAGTACAGCGGTTCCGCCCTGCTCGTCATGGACCGCGTCACCTTGCGCGAGGAATGGAGGGGGCACGGCCTGGGCGTGATCCTCGCCGCAGAGGCCATCTTCCGGCTCATGCCCGGATGCCGAGCCGTGGCGTGCTCGCCCGGAGTCTCCGACCTGAGCGCGGACAGCCTGCGCAACGAAGCCGAATGGCACCGCGTCACGGCCAAAATCGCCAGAGGGTGGCAACGGATCGGGTTCCTCCCGTACCGGGACAACGTCTTGGTCCTGTCGCCCACCTCGCTCGTCCTGGAGGAGCAGCGAGGCCGGCTCCGCCGCAGGCTCGTGGAACTCGGGGCCGCCTGGTCGGCGGCAACACGCGCGTAGGCGACGGCTCGACCGTGTCTGCCCGGTGCCTGCGGCAGCCGCACTCGGCAGTTGTCCTGTGCCACCTTGAGCGATTGCCATCGAAGTTGAATCGACATCGCCCCTGTTTAAGGCGCCGTGTTGCCGGTGCCCAGTTCGGGGTCGTCGGCCATGGCACGCAGCATCGCGACGGTTTGGGTGTCGGTGAGTGCGGCGCCGGTGGCCCGGCGGCGGGCGTCATCGGCGAGGCCGAGTTCGGCTTCGAGCGCGAGCATCGCAGCGGGTGTATCCGTGGCGGGTGTGCCGTCGGGTTTGTGGCCGAGGCAGATGAGCGGCGCCGGCAGGTCACCGCAGCGAGGGCAGCGCAGGTCGTCAGGGATGGGCTCGGGCATCGTGTCTCGGTCTCCTTGGCCTAGTCGGTGTGCTGTGCTCACGCTGCCCTCCGGTCGCCGTGACCGAACCAACATTGACGGGACAATGCGCTCGCCCATGTTTCTTGTCGACGGCGCCTGAATCGTGACCCACTGTCGACGGTTGAAAAGTGACCCCCATCCGTCGATCGGACTCTGAGAGCAGAGTCTCGTGTCGCTCTCCTTGGGACATCTGTGCGATGCCCCAAGGAGAACTGGTTTCAGTGGCCCTTCTCGCGTAGCTCGGCGGCCTTGTTGTTCAGCAGGTCGGCCTGCTCACGCAACTCGGTCGCTGTAGCGTCCATGGCGTCCGCACGCTTCCGAGGGTCTGTGATGTCGTTAAGGGACTTGAAGTTGACATGCCAGTGGTCCCATTTCGAGCCGGAACCGGTCTGCCATTCGAGCTCCAGGGGGTCGGACATGACTTCCTCCTTCCGTGACACGTGTGGTGGAGTGACTGTTCCCCTGTCCGGCCTGCGGGGTAACAGCGGTTCAGTCGTTGTTGGTGTTCTCGGCGGGTGGGACGCGTCCGAGGTCGCGTCCGCGCATGCGGAAGCTGTCTCCGCGGAGGCTGATGACCTCGGCGTGGTGGACGAGGCGGTCGATCATCGCGGCGGCGACGGTGTCGTCGCCGAAGACCTCTCCCCAGCGACCGAAGGGCTTGTTGCTGGTCACGATCACGGACGCGCGTTCGTAGCGGCCGGAGATGAACTGGAAGAACAGGTTGGCTGCTTCCGGTTCGAAGGGGATGTATCCGACCTCGTCGACCTATGCGGACATCCGCATAGGTGGACGACATCGGGCTCCTGCCCGTCTCGCCCGACGCCGCCGAGGGCTTCTACCGCCTGGTCGACGCCGCTTACGAACGACGTTCAGTCGCCGTCAGCAGCAACCTCCACCCCTCCGGCTTCGACGAGATCATGCCCAAGACCCTGGCCACCGCCACGGTCGACCGCCTCATGCACCACGCTCACATCGTCGTCACCCAGGGTGACAGCTACCGGCTCACCGAAGCCACCAGCGGACAGGGGGTGAAGCCCTTCAGCTGATCACCACCGACCCGCGGGCGGGGCAGTATCTGGCCGCCAGCGGGGAATCCTGCACGACCGCCAGTGGGAAGAACTACCGGCCGCGAGCAGGGAGTTCAAAGCGACCGTTGACATGTGGCGCCTGGTGGTGCCGACAGCCGCTCACCGGCGGTTCCGGCTGGTCCTCCGGCGGCGTTCCAGGAACTGGATGAGGGCCAGCCAGAGGTCGCGCTTGTGCTCGGAGTCCTGGGGGACGACGGCCTGGACGAAGAGGATCGTGCCGGGCGTCACGATCGCGAGCCCCACGGCGATGGCGACCGCCCACCAGGGGGCGCCCACGAACGTGAGCGCGCTGATCGCGGCGCCTCCGCCGAGCACGGTGGCGCCCGTCACCCGCGTCGCGCCCGGCCGGGGAGCTGGCGGTACGGGGGACGGCTCCGGCTGCTGCGTCGGGGGGCTCATCAGACGGCCGTCTTCCTGGCCTTGGCCTGCGCGCGGGTGCGGGCCCACTCAGCTTCGACCCCCGGCGGGACGTACAGCTCACCGCTGCGCCTGCGCGTCCTGACCTGGCTGCGTAGGCGGTAACGGGCGTTCTCGACGTCGCCGACCTTGATACCGAGCATGGCGGCTATCTCGCCCTGGCTGAGGCCGTCCACGGTCAGGTTCCACACCGCCCGGTCGCGCGGCTTGAGCCTGTTGATCATGGCGGTGAGGTTGTCGCACAGGTCGCCGACGTCCTCGGGGACCGGCTCAGGGCCCGTCTGCCCGAGCGCGTGGGCGAGGATGCCACCCCCCATCTGCACGGCGTGCAGGAGGAAGCGGTCCGTGCGCTCGGCTCGCCAGACGTAGAAGACCCGGGGGAAGACGAGTCCGCACCGGCCGTAGAAGTACGACGTCAGGCGCGAGGCCCTGCCGTCCTTGCCGCGATTGTGGGCGGGGTCGTACCCGCCCATCTTCAGGAGCCGGGGGAAGGTCTCCATGGCAACGCTGAGCGACAGGATGGCCAGGTGCTCACGGTCCGGGGCACCGCGGTACAGCGCGGCGCGGTCCTCGTCCGTCATCGCCAGCGGCGTCTTCGACTTCGCGGTCAGGCGCATGAGCTTGTCCGTCCGGCGCATCACCGCGCACAGGCGACCGAACGCGTAGGCGTACAGCTCCTCAGCCATCTGCTGCCAGGCCGGGCCCCGAAAGCCCGCAGCGACCACGTCGGCGACGCGGTCCACGTCGCTCTGAACATCCTCGGGCAGGTCCTGCCCGTCGTCCTCGGTGCTGCCCCGGGCGGCGCCCAGGGCCCCCGTTTCGTTGAAGCGCATAATCTTCCTTGTCTTCGCGTCCACATGACCCAAGGGTCGAAGCTGGTTCTAACGTGTCTGTCGCCTCGTCTATGCAGAGCGGGAACGGATTTCCTTAGAAGCGCCGCCCGCGTCATAGCCGGACATTCAATTGCCCGTCCAGCAGCGGCCAATTGCGGGGCGGCAATGTCAACGAAACCGTGTCCGACGGGTGTCCGGACAGCACCCCGGCACGGTTGCGGCACTGTCCGGACGGATGCCGGACGCGGCCGGACAGCGGTACCGGACGCCTCTACGCTGGGCGGGCACAGACGCGCCACCGGAGGTTGCCGTGACCGCAGTTGAGGACTTCGCCCACCATCTCCGCCAGTTGCACGCCGCGGCGGGCGTGCCCTCCACACGGCACATGGCGGCACGGACCGGGTACGGCAAGAGCACGATCAGCGAAGCCTTCGCGGGGCGCCGCCTGCCCACCTGGCAGGTCGTGGAAAAGCTCGCCGCCGCACTCGGCGCAGACGCAGACGATCTGCGTGATCGGTGGGTTGCGGCCCGGGGACGACCGGCCACGGTGCAGCCGGTACCCGACTGGCTCACCTCCGTGCGCACCAGTGCCGACATCCCCGAGATCGTCACCGGCCTGAGCCTTGAGGACGCGGTCGCGGTCGCGCCGAGCGACCCGAAGCGAGCCATCGCATCGAGCTGGGAGGTCTTGCGTGTGTGCGCCCTGCAACTGTCGCACTGCTACTACGGCGACATCCCGGGAAGCTGGTCATCGAACGTCGTAGCGACCTATCAGCGGGCCGAGAAGGGCGGACTGCTCCCCGCCGGCGTCGCAGCCGTCGCCCACACGGTCCACTACCGCCACGTCGAAGCCCAATTCCCTAGCAAGAAACTGCCGAGCACGGCCGAACTCTTCCAGATCATCGTCCTCGCCTACCGGCTGGCCTGGCAGGCACGCGACATTGTCGAGATCTACGAGGAGACCGGCAAGTCCCAGCCGTAGGGCTTCACTTCCCCCAACGGGCCACCGAAGCGCGTCCGTCACCGTCACAGTGACGCGGCCCTTTTGCGGGCGGAGGCATGCCGGAATCGGCAGGGCTCGGTTCGATGTCAACGGACAGCAGTTCGCCGGGGGCAGACAGGAAAGATCGCGAAAGGACTGGTGGAAGCCGCCAGGAGCATGTCAACGTAGACGACCTTCCCCGAAACCCCAGGTCAGAGAGGTGATGCCAGTGACCGTGGACGCGTCCACACCCGGATTCTCCACCACCACCGAGGCACTGCGGCTGTGTTCGTGGCAGCTGGGGCCAGGCCAGCCGACGATGGTCACCGACCTGTTCAACGCGGAGTTCTTCCACCTTGTCGTGGACGACCGGGCCGATGTCCATGTCAGTAGCAAGGACGGCCGCTTCTACCTCGGATGGTTCCCGCTGGGGCGCCCCGGCACCGACGGCGACGGCTGGACGCTCGCCGTCACTGGCACCGCCAAGGTCCCTGGCTACCGGATCCGCTTCGACACCGAAACGCCGGCGGAGATCGTCGCGGCCACGGTCCAGCGCGTGCTGGCCACCTCCCGGCCGCTGTGAGCCCACTGTCGGAGCGCGGCTCGCAGCTGCCGCTCACGTACGGCACGTACCCTGCCCTCGGCCCCTGGTGGGGCGCCCGCTACTGCAAGGAGAACACCTTGGCCCCGGAGCTGACCGTCGGCGACCTGCTGAAGAGCCTGTCCGCCAGCGACCGCGACGTGGTGGTACGTCTGTGGACCAACCCCTTCGCCCGCACGGCCCGTCGCCTGGGCGGCGTGGTCCCCACACGCGACGACGCCGACCGGCCGGTGGTGTTCATCGCCGAAGCCAAGGACGCCGAACCGCTCGGCACACAGCCCGAGCCGACCGTCGGCGACCTGCTCGACCAGCTGTCGGCCTGCGACCGCACCGCCGTCGTGCAGCTCGCCCTCAACCCCGACTTCCCGATGGCCCACCGCGCGGGCCCCGTTGCCGCTGCCCACGACGAGAAGGGCCGACCCGTGCTGTTCCTCACCGAGCCGGAGGAGGCCGAGCAGTTCGGTCCCCTCCTGCCGCACGTCGCGGTCGCGCTGACCTGGCACGAACCCACCGAGGCCCCGCCGCGCCGACGGCGCGGCACCCGCCCCAGCGACGGGCAGTGAACCACCCCCGAGCCCACGGAGGCGCCCCTGCACCCGCACCATCCCTCTGACTCCTCCTACCCCGCCGCCTCGCCAGCCCCAGTGCACTGGGTCACCCCGCGTCATCTGGCCGGCGACGACGACGCCCTCGCCGAGCGGATCGGCGACACCCTGACCGGTCTGGGCTGGCGCATGTGGCCGACTGCCCGCGACACCCTGCTGTATGTGAGCCCGGACGAGCTGCGCGGCGCCGAATGGATCCTGGCCAGCAGCCCGTTCACGCTCGGCGGTCTGCGGGTGGCCCTGCAGATCTCCGCCCGCCCGGACACCGCCAGCGCCCTGGTGCAGTGGAACGCCTACTTCACCACCGGCGTGCCGCACGAGGCACTGCACGACTTCCTCGTCGCACTCGACGCCAGCGCGGTGCCCGATTCCGGCTTCGAGGAGCCCGGGGCAGTGGTCACGGCGCTGAGCGCGCAGGGCTGGATCCGCGACGTGGACCGCCCCCGCACCGCCGCCACGGACCCCGGCTTCGCCTCGCACGTCTCGCTCGAGATGCTGCCGGACCTGATCGCGGACGCCGACCTGCGAGAAGACCTGATGGGCTGGCAGGCATGGGCCGAGCCCACGTTCGGCGCCCCCTACCTGTGGTGCGCGAACTTCAGCCCGAGCGTCCCCAACGAGCTGGTCGCCATCTTCGCTTCCTCGCTCGCCTCCCCGGTCCCGGTGGCACGCCACCGGCTGCCGCAAAGCGCGGAGAAACGCCTCACCATCGTCCACCGCGGCTGACTCGGGGCCCGGCACGAACGGCGCCACGCCGTTCGCGTGCCGCGTCCCGCCTCAGCTCCTGGAAGGGGTGTCCTTGACGAACTTCCCTGCTTCCGGTGCGCAGCGCTGCGAGTGCTGCGGCTCCGTCGGCTTTCTCGCCCGCAACCGCGACCTCGCCCATGCGCCCGCCTGGTGCATCGGCTGTCACGAACGGGCCGACACCACCCAGGCCCGCGCGGGCCATCCCTGCGAGGACGGCTGCGTCCTCGCCACCGACCACGACGGCCTGTGCGCCGTACGCGCCTGACCGCCTTCTCCCGCCGCCTACCTCACGGAGGTCTCTTGTCCCTGCCGCTGATCCGGCTCGCCATCGGCCGTACGAACGGCACCGCCCACTACGGCGTTCTGCTCGACGCCACCGTGCCGCTGACCGTGTGCGCCACCCACTCGCCTGACCTTCAGCCCATCGGCGAGAACACGGCGCACACCTTGTGCCAGCGCTGCACCCGCGCCTGGCTCATCCTCACCACGGCGCCGCAGCCCGGCGGTGAGCCGGAGTTCCGCCCTGCTGCGGGTGCGCGGAAGAGCGCCGTTGCGCACAGGCCGATTCCCGGGCACCTGCTCGGCTACTGCGGCAAGCCGCTCGACGACCGGTCGTCGACCACGCGCCACGTGTGCGCCAACTGCACCGCACTCAGCACCGCGCTCGACCGCTTCCGCCGCACCGCCGACGAGCTGGTGCTGCCCAGCGGGGAGCCGTGCCATGTGGACGACAGCATCCTGTGGTCCCTGAGCGGGCGGGGCAACCTCGTCACGGGCCACCGCCGTGATGCGCTTGTGGGCACTTCCTGGTGCGCGCAGCAGCTCGCCGGGCCCAACCCCGATGCCTCCAATGAGTGCGCGGCGTGCCGACGCATCTGGCAGGAGGCCGAGGTCACCCGCCAGACCTACACGCTTCCCCAGGCGCGTGAACGTGCCCGCTGGTGGCATCAGCGGCAGGAACACGACCTCGACGCCTTCGACGACCGGGCTGGCGCTCTGCAACCCGGTGACGCGTACGAGCTGTCGGGGTGCGCCGAGACGCATCACGTCGTGGCCGTGGCCGACCGTACCCGCGGGAGCCACGCAGATCTCGTCGTCTACCTGGCGACCGACGACCGGATCGCCGACGTACGGATACGCCACGACCGCCTGGTGGCCATCCAACGCCCCTCGCACGCACTCGACGCGCTGCTCCAGTACACGCCGCACGTCCCGTAGTTCACCCTGACCCATCCCAGCCCGGTGGCCGAGCCTCAATGGCTTGGCCACCGGGCTTTTGCCATACGGCGTGCCGCCTCAAGGCCAAGGTCTTCGACTCCACATCACGGACGCTCGCATGGCCGACGCGACGTACATGCGGCCGAGGCCAGGACCGCTCGCACCGGATGGTCCCTTCGCCAGATGACCACCGGGCACCAACTGGCGCCCAACACTGTGCTGGAGCAGGCACGGTCCGGGTGACTGTTGCTGCGCAACCGAAGGCCGACGCTCGCCTAGACGGCACTCAGCCCCGCAAGCGACACGTGCTTGCGGGGCTTTCGATACGCCTGCGGGCTAGGGAGCGGTCTTGGTGAGCGTCTTGTTCAGATGCGTGTTCGCCAGGCCCGGCGAGCCCGAGACGGCAACGGAGCCGTCCCGTTCACTGAGTGAACAGGACGGACGTTCACTCGGTGGACACTGCCGATGTTCACTGAGTGAACGCGGCTGAGGTTCGACTGCTGAGCGCCCCGGCTACGGTGAGGCGAGGAAGGCGTCCGCAGCGTGAGCGGGAGTGCTACACCTGATCTGACTGCTGCGCCCCTGCCCTCCATGCGATCGGCGGCTTCGGCCCGCCAGCCTCTTCGTCGGGCTGATCGCGGTCCTGCGGCATGCAGGCGAACTTGGCCGACGGCAGATCTTCTGCTCGCGCGCCACATGTTCCGGCGGTTGAAGGTGGCAGCTGCTCCCAGCGCAGACCAGGCGTAACTGCTGGACGCAGCCGGTCAGCGGCTGTCTCGGATCCTGCCCAGGGCCTTGTGCAGGTGGGCATCGACGAGGCCCGGGGAGCCGGACACGATCACCAGGACGGTGCCGGTGCGGATCGCCGTCTGCTTGACGACGGTGCGCTGCCCGCCCGCGGAGTAGGTCAGCAGTTGGCTCCACTGCTCCTCGCCGAGGTCGGGTGCGGTAGTCGTCTGGGTGGTCATCTCGATGGCGGTGCTGCCCGCGACGACTTGGTACTTCGGGCAGGAGGCCATCGCATCGAAGATCTTGCAACCCCGGGGAATTGCATCTGCTGCATGATCTACAGAGGTGTGACCTGGTGGCCTGCGGCCTTGATCCTCCCAACTGGCTGTCGGTCAGGAGGCTTTGACTTGGCTCGTTGTGCAGCTGCTTGCATTTGGTGCATGATTCGAGCACTCGCTAGTGGGGGTGCGCATGGTGCGGACGGGATTGAGCGATGCCTCGGCAGGGCTGGTCCTGCTTGATGGCGTCGCGCTGCTGCACCCCGAAGACGCCGTATTTGAGGCGATGCTGGAGGGGTGGGCCAGGCAGCAGCGGGGCGGGCGCCGGCTCCAGCCGAAGACGATCTCTGACCGGCAGCGTGTGGTCCGGGCTTTCGGTGCGTTCGCCAATGCCTATCCGTGGTGCTGGTCGGCGGGGGACATCGACGACTGGACGACGCATCTGATCGCGGAGTTGAAGCGGGCGGAGTCGACCATCCGTAGCTATCAGACCGCGGTGCGACTGTTCTGCGACTACGTCACCTCGCCGCACTACCAGTGGCCGCAGGAGTGCGTGGCCCGGTTCGGCACGCACCCCGTTCAGGTCTGCCATGAGTGGAACACCGCCGCGCACCTGGTCGATTACGAGGCTGACGCGGATCGGCGTCCGATGACGCGTGAGGAGATCCAGATCTTCCTCGACCATGCGGATGGGCAGGTGGAGCGGGCGATCCGGCTGGGTCGCAAGGGGGCCCTGGCGGCGTATCGCGATGCGACGGTGTTCAAGACGATCTATGGGTGGGGGCTGCGGTGTACGGAGACCTCTCGGCTGGACGTCACCGATTTCTACCGCAACGCCAAGGCGCCGGAGCTGGGTCGGTTCGGCTCGCTGCAGGTCCGCTACGGCAAGCGCACCAAGGGGTCGCCACCGCGGCGGCGCATGGTGCTGAGCGTCATGCCCTGGGCTGTCGAGGCGGTCGAGGACTACGTGTCCAACGCGCGTCCACGGTATGCGGCGGCTCGCGAGAAGCCGGCGCTGTGGTTGACCGAGCGGGGAGGCCGACTCCAGGTCCGGGAGATCGAGGAGCGGTTCGCCGACTACCGTGATGCGCTGGGGCTGGACAAGGACCTGGTGCCGCACTGCCTGCGCCACAGTCATGTGACCCATCAGATCGAGGACGGCGCGGACCCGGCATTCGTTCAGCGTCAGGTCGGCCATCGCCACGCTTCCACGACCGCGATCTATACGGGCGTCAGCGGGGACTTCATGAACACGATGATGCGCAAGGTCTTGGACCGTGCTCTTGAGGGCGGCCAGTAGGGAGATGACGTGACGGCGAAGCTGGACTACCGCTGGCATCTGCGGGAGCTGATGGCCACCCGCGGAATGTTCTCCACCACCGATCTGCGCCCCCTGCTGGCCGAGCGGGGCATCGACCTGTCGCCCAGCCAGACCTACCGCCTGGTGGTGGAGCGGCCCGAACGTCTCAGCCTGAAGACGCTGATGGCGCTGCTCGACATTCTCGGCTGCGCGATGGACGAACTGATCGAACCTGTACCCGCCGCCGGGCGGCGCCGCCAAGCGGCGGCCGGCGGCGATGGACCTTCCGGCGATGATCCTGGGATCGGCGATTTCCGCCCGCGCCGGGCCCGGATCGTACGCGAGTAGGGAACTGTCGTGGACGGTCAGGAACTTCCGCGGTACGCCACCGAGCCGGAAGCGGTCATCGTCGAGACCGTGCGGCGACTCGAGCCCGGACTCGACGCGCACGAGGTGGAGGCGGTGCTGGTGGCGGCGATCAGCAAGCGGCCTCAGCGCCGTGACCTCGCACGGGTGCTGCAGGCGGATCCCGCCCTGCTGACCTCCGGCCGCCCCGAGGGACCGCGAACCGTCGAGCGGTTGATCCGCGCCTTGCGGGAACAGGGTGCCCAACGACTGGAGTTACCGCGGTGCGGGGACTGCCACAAGGACCGTCCTTTGGTCGGCGTCGGCGACGGGCTGCGGATCTGCAGCCGCTGTCAGGGCCGTCGGCTCAACCACGCCAACCCCTGTGCCATCTGCGGCATCAAGGACTTCGCCGCCCGCGACCGCGAGGGCCGGCCCCGCTGCCGCAATCACCCGCCCGACGCCGGGCGCGACCCGCTGGAGGCGATGGTCACGCTGATCGAGGCCCTGTCAGTCGGGCTCGAACGCAGGTTGATCTGTGAAGCGGTCCGCTCGGTGGAGCGCCGCCGCAACGGCCAGCGCCGTCTGCTGTGGGCCTTGGAAGACATTCCCGACCTCCTGAAGGGAAGGGGCGCCCTGGGCCCACCCAAAACGGCCGCCCTCGCCCAGGCACTCGTCGATCGCGGAGCCGTCGACGTCACCGTCCCCGCCTGCCCGATCTGCCACCGGACCGTGCGGCTCGAGGTGCCCGGTGAAGGGATGCGCTGCTGCACCGAATGCTGGCACGCATCCCGCCCCCAGACGTGTGTCCGGTGCGGTAGATCCCGGCCGGTGGGCGGCCGAACCCACGATGGTGCGCCTCTGTGCCGGAGCTGCATCCACACCGATCCCTTCAACCACCGAGCGTGTGTCCGATGCGGCGCCGTGCGGATCATGGTGGAACGAACCGAGCACGGTGGCTTATGCGGCAGATGCCGCCAGCTGCCGCAGTCCGTCTGCTCGGTCTGTGGCCGCACGGCGCCCTGTCATTTCGCGAAGAGCTCAGTGCCGCTGTGCGAGCCGTGTTCGGAGATGGCGAAGCCTCGCGAAGTATGCGCCGGGTGCGGCGCCGCACGGCGCGTCAACTCCCGTACAGCAGAGGGCCGTCCACTGTGCGGTCACTGCGGACAGAAACCCGTGCCGTGCTCAGGCTGCGGCAAGCTCTACCGCGTCTCCAGCCGCAGTCCGGACGGCGAACCACTGTGTGCAACATGCTGGAGCAAACACCCCGCAGCCCGCAGACCCTGCACCGAGTGCGGCACCGTGGACAAGCCGTACCACCAGGGCAGGTGCATCACCTGTGTGGCCCGCGAGCGCCTGCACCGTGTCCTGACCGGATCCCGGCACAGCATGCGACCGGAGATCGAGCCGGTCTTCACCGCCCTACTGCGAACCCGGCCCGGGTCCCTGCTGCGGTGGATTCGACCGGCCTCTGCCCGTCACATGATCCTGACGACCTTGGCCGAGGGGAACGGGCCGATCACCCACGACAGCCTGGACACCTTCCAGCCCTCCGTGACCATCCGGCACCTGCGCGCGGCCCTGGTGGCCGGCGGTGCCCTGCCGGCCCGGGACGAATTGCTCGCCCAACTCGAGGCATGTTTGCCGAAGATCCTCGCCCGCGTCGAGGCTCCCGACGAACGGCAGATCCTGCGGATGTACCTCACATGGGGTCCGCTGCGACGCCTGCGTCAACGATCCGCGACCCAGGCGGTCACCTACGCACAGACCGTCGGCGTCCGGCACGAGATCAAGACCGCGGTGCGCTATCTGCACTGGCTGCACCAGCAAGGCAGCACGCTGGGCGAATGCACCCAGGACCATCTCGATACCTGGCTGGACGAGGGAGCTCACCACAGAACGCTCATCCGCAGCTTCCTGCTCTGGACCAGCCGACGCGGACACACCCGCCCCCTGGAGGCACCCGCCTACACCAACGACTTCGGGCAGGAAGTCATCGCGCAGGATCACCGCTGGAACCTGGTCCGCCGCCTCATTCACGATGACAGCCTGGACACCGTCGACCGGGCCGCCGGCCTTCTCCTGCTGCTCTTTGCCCAGCCCACCAGCCGGATCGCCCAGCTCACCACTCACCAGGTCACTGACCAAGGCGACCTGGTGGCCCTCCAGCTCGGCCGCGAGCCGGTCATCCTGCCACCGCCCCTGGACGGCTTCATCCGCCACCTCGTCGGCCGTCGCCAGGGCCGCGCTGTCACCACTCCACTCGATGAGTCCCCATGGCTCTTCCCCGGCGCTTACCCAGGTCAGCCCCTGACCTCCTACTCCCTGGCCGCACGCCTGAAGGCTCTTGGCATCCGCTGCCAAGTGGCACGTCGCTCGGCCCTGATCGAGATCGCCTCGGAACTCCCCGCGTACGTCATCAGCCGCCTGCTCGGTTTCCACCAGCACACTGCGGATCAGTGGCAGCGAGACAACCAAGGCTATGGAGCCGCGTACGCGGCAGAGCTCACCCGACGCTGAACCGCCGGGCCCGACATGCCTGCCGCAGGACGAAGCGCGCGGTGTTCCTCGGCCTGACTGTTCGTCCGCAGCCCTACCCGCACCGGTCGGGAGCAGTCGGCGAGGCGGGATCGTGCTGATGCCCCGGCGGTCGCTCTCTATCGGCGACGGCGGGTTCCAGTGCCGTGTCCGTGGGCCTCGAGCCCATATGTCCTCCACGGGCAAGGCCCGCCCGTATCAAGCCGACTCGGCTCGCCGCTCCTGACGATCGAGGCGCGCACGCCAGCAGGCGGTGAGCGCGCTCTACTGTGCGAGGGCGAAGCGCGGTAGCGTGGTGGTGACTCCGTGGATACCTCCACCAAGCACATCTCCATTTTGATGCCGGTGTTCGGCGACGATGTGTAGGGGAAGAGAGAGACCGAACCTTCGCCAGCGGAAATCGCGGCCCCGTGCGGCCGACGTTCACACACCGCGTGGGCGGCCTGTTGTCCGACCGGCGTGAGCAGCTCGGGACTGCGGGTGTCTCGCGGGGTGTTCGATTGGGGAAGGGGCGGTGTAACCGCCATGCCCGAGATGCCGCATGAACAGCGGCTCGCGTCCGCGTTCGTGGAGCTCGCGGATACTTTGGTGCGGGACTTCGACGTGATCGGATTCCTGCACACGCTCGTCGACCACTGTGTGGACCTGCTGGATGTGGCGGCGGCCGGTGTGCTGCTGGGCATCCCGCAGGGCCATGTGGTGGAGGCCGCCGCCTCCGACGTACGTACCCGCGCGCTGGAGCTGGCCGGCGTCGAATGGGACGAGGGCCCGTGCCGTGACTGCTTCCATGACCGTGCCCCCATCGACGATGTGCGCCTGGACACGCAGGCCGCAGCTGCCCGCTGGCCCCATTTCGCGCCCCGTGCGGTGGAGTTGGGCTTCACCTCGGTGGTGGCGGCCCCGCTGCGCTGGCAGGAGCAGGTGATCGGCGCACTCAACCTGTTCCGCGACCGGCCCGGCCCCCTCGATGCCGGTCAGCTGAGCCTGGCCCAGGCCCTGGCGGACACCGCCACCATCGGCATCCTCCAACAACGGACGGTCCACAAGCAGATGACTGTCATCGCACAGCTCCAGTACGCGCTGGACTCCCGGGTCATCATCGAACAGGCCAAGGGCTATCTCGCCCACCGCCACCGCAGCAGCGTGGATGACGCCTTCACCCAGATGCGCAGCCATGCCCGCAACCACTCGGTCAAACTCACCGACGTGGCCCGCCAGGTCCTCAACGGCACCGCCGAAACCAGCCTGCTGGATCCCGAAACCTGACGTCTTCGCCAGGCCCGGTTTGGGAGGATCTCGGGGACGGGAGATGCCATGCGGTATCCGATCGCGGCCTCGCTGATGCGCGCCCTGGACGCGCATCACGGTCCGGGGCTGCCCGCCCTGCCGCTTGAGGAAGCAGGCCGGGAACTCGGCTTGGACGGACTGGCCTTCTTGCTGGCCCCGGGCGGCACGTCCAGCGAACTCGTGCAAGCCTTTGGCGAGCACACCGCCCCCATGGAAGACCTACAGCTGACCCAGGGCCAGGGCCCCAGCCCCGAGGCGGCCCAAAGCGGCACCATCATCCTCATCCCCGACGTGTCCGCCCTCGATGTCACCCGCTGGCCCGGCCTGCCCGGACCGGTCCTGGAGCTGGGCATACGTGCGATGTTCGCCTTTCCGCTGCGCATCGGGATCATCTCGATCGGGGTCCTGACCGGGCACCGCACCACGGCTGGTCCGATGAGCGCCGACCAGCTCACCTCTGCGCTGGTCCTGACCGATCTGCTCGCCCAGTACCTGATCCAACGGGCCGCCGATCCCGGCGACGGGTACAGACTCCTGGAGGACACCGGCCTGCACTTCGCCGAGGTCCACCAGGCCACCGGCATGCTCGCCGCCCAACTCGGCATCGGCTGCGCCCAGGCCCTGGCCCGACTGCGCGGCCACGCCTTCCGACACGACGCCCCCCTGCTCACCATCGCCCGCCAGGTGCTGGCACACCGGCTGCACCTGGATGCAGACGACGCCAACGACAGCTGACCCGGAGCCCCTATCGGACTCCTCTGCCGGGTACTACCGTGGGGCTGTGCGGCCCTGGTCCCCGGTCGACGGTCGTCCCATTGCCTCCCGAACGCCTTCCGGGCTCTGGTTTCCGCAGCCCGCCGCACCGGTCGAGGCACACCACCCGACAGCCCCCGCGGCGAGCACACGCCGCGCCCGCACGAGCGGGCATGTGAACCCGAGACAGCAGTGGGCAGTTGAACCGCCAAGCAGTATCTGCCCGCTGTGTGTGAGGGCCGCCGCCGCAGGCATGGGCCAACTTCGGCGGCGGCCACGAGTGCGGGAACGATACGGCTCCCCTCCGTGCAGTCCTCGCACCCACCGTCCTCACGGCACCCGGGGTGCGCGGGAGTTCACCCCGGCTCGAACGAACCGGGAGGACGAAAGGCCGGAACCGCCGTGAGTCGGCGCATGCGCGGCTCCGGCCGCCCAAGCAGTCATCTGGGAACTTAAGGCCCGGGTCCGGGGGCCGAAGCAACGGGGAACACGGCCCTGTGCTTCTCCGCTACCTCGCATGTTAGAACCAGCCGGGCAAGACGCAACAGCGCGCGAACCAGCCGCGGTGGCAGAACGCCACCCTGGTCACGGCGGGGAACTCCTCCGGCAGCAGCAACTGGGACCTGCCCGTACGCCGGCACCGGCAGCAACCATCGGATGCCCTCACGCTGATCCACACCACCTCACGCGGCTACCCGCGGGCGGACAACAACCTCGCCTTGCAGTCCCTCGTCACCACTGACAAGAATCTCGTCGGCGAAGCCGCCGCCCGCGCTTCCGTGAGCAAGGTGGTCGTCGGCTGAGGGCCCTGCCTCCGCAACCGGCATCACGACCTCGGTTCCGGGCAGACGCTCCCCATGGCGGCGGAAACAGGGAACGTGCGGCTGATCGCCCTTTGCGGAAGTGCCGCAGAACTGCCGCGGACAGCAAATGAGTTGATTGAGGAGAGTCACCGGCTCCGGGAAGAGACCTATCGGCTCAGGCGTCGACACGTCCGCAGCCGCAAGGACCTCTGAACCGCCGACGCCTTGCTCGATAGGAACGACACCTTAATGACGATCCTCCCACGGCGGGGCATCGTCATCAGAGCCCACCGGGACGCACCTCGACAGATGGCTCGGCATTCCTCACGTTCCCATAGCCGGACTTACCAACACGACGCCGTCGGAGAGCTTGTGCGCGGCGTCGCTGTAGAGCTCCTCGCTCACCTCGCTGCCGCTGGCGCCGTACGTGAACGAGGTCTTCGCCTTGCGCGGGAAGTCGAGGCTTCCGCCGGTCGCCGCGTCCCCGCCGAGCTTCTCCAGGGCCGGACAGCCGATCACCGAGACGTCGTCGTTGTGCCGGGCGTGCTCCGCCTTGCGTACGTAACCCTCGCCCAGGTCCTGCTCTGTCAGGAGCCGCTTACTCAACGCGGCCGAGGACAGCGGCGCGGCCCCGGCGGCGTCGCTTTCACCGCGGGGCGAGGAGGCTGCATCCCGTGGAGTCCCCGAGGAGCCGGAGGCGTCGTCGGAGCAGCCCGTCATGACGAGGGAGGTGAGGGCGGTCAGGACGAGGGCGGTCGTGGTGTGGCCACGCATGCGGAACCCCTTTGATGTACGGCGCGGACGGTCTGATTTGGCCGACACGCGATCCGCTGCCGGCGGGTAGGGGTTGCGGGGTCAGTGGCCCAGGTGACGCAGGCCGTCGTCCAGTGTGGGGTGGAAGTGGTCCACCGGACCGGAGTTGCGGTTGTACCAGGCCGGGTCAAGGCGCGGCTCGGCGGTGTTGTGACCGGCACGGCAGCGCAGCCAGATCGTGTCGTCGCGCATGCTGAAGACGATCCAGTCCCGGTACGCGCCGCACTGCGGGCACTCGCGTACCTCATCGTCGATGACGAGCGGCTGCTCCCAGCGCATCATCAGTCCCTCGACCTCGTGGCGGGAGGGCATGCGAAGGTCCGGCGGCGGAAAGTCGGGCACTTCGCCGATGCCCTGGGCGGGCGGCGCCGGCTCGGCGGCCGGGCTGGCGAAGTCGGGCGCCTGCCAGGTCGCGTGCATCTGCAGCATCGCCTGGCCGGCGCGCTGGGTGTCACGGAACTCGCGGTCCGCGCGTCGTCGAAACATTCGTCCCCCTCTTCGTCGTTCATGGGCCACACGGAGAGTGCCCCAGGCTCCTGACCTGCTGCAACTTGCGGATTCAGGAATCATCTCGGCTTCCTGGGCCGGGTGTTGCGCCCGGTGGAGGGCCGCTTCGGCCGCCCGGCGCTCTGCGGCGTGGCGGTGTCGGCCTCGGGCATGGCGGAGGCGTCGGCGGGCAGGCCGGCCAGGCGGCGCAGTCGCCAGACCAGGACGTCGCTGACCGACTCGGCGGTGTCGAGTTCGCGGCGTGCGACGGCCTCGGTGAGCAGGGCGGCGGGCTCATACCCGACGGCTTCAACGTCGGCGAGGGTGGCGGCCAGCGCGTGCCAGCCGGGCTCGGTGAGGATCTGCTCGGCCAGTTCCGGCACGGCCTGACGCACATGGGCCGCCTGGCGGCGCTGGAGCGGTTGGGAGAGGCGGCGGCCACGGTGGTGTAGCACGGCCATCGGGTGCTGGGCGGCGGACTGGTAGGCGGCGCGCAGGTGTTCGGCGGCCTGGCGGGCGGCAGCGGCCTGCTGGGCGTGGTTCATCTTGCCGTGCCAGTGGGCGGCGGCGATGACCAGGAAGGCGACCATGTCGATCACCATGGCGGTGGTGGCGCCGTCCTCGCCGCGTCCCGTGGCGGGTCCGCCGTAGATGAGGTCGCGGGCGGCCTGGCGCAGGGCGCGGTCGTGCCCGCGCTCGGCTCGGACGTGGGAACGCGAGGCGCGCTCGAAAGCACGTGCCGCCTCTTGGAGTTGCTGGCGGGTGTGGGCGGCGGACGTCTTGGCGAGGGCGTCGAGGACCTCACCGGCCGCCGCGATGAGGGCTGCGGCCTGACGGTCGTCGCCGTGGTCGATGATCACGATCGCCTGCCAGGCGGCGGCTGCCGCACGGCGTCGTGCCCGTGCCGGACCGCTCGGCGCGCTGGCGCGGTCGTCCGGAACCGCGGCGGCGTCCTGCTGGGCGGCCGACCAGCGTTCGCGGATGCGGGGCAGGGAGAGGTCGGGGGCGAGCGTGGAGCCTGCGAAGTAGACCGGCTCGTTGTCCTCGTTACGGTCGTCGGTCAGCGCGACCTTGTAGCCGAGCAGGTCACCGGAGGGCGCGCGGCGCTTGCGGACGAGCAGCCCGGCAGCGGCCAGCCGGTCGAAGAACTCCTCCTCACCGGTGGCGCCGGCCACGGCCCGGCGGACGGTCTCACGCAGTTCCTCGCGGGCGGTCCGCTCCCTGCCCTGGCGCTCCGCCTTGTGGCGCTCCGCGCTGGTGGGCCGCCGGGCGGCGGTGCCGTCGCCCGCGTTGACCAGGGTCAGGCCCAACTCCTTCTCGATGAGACGGCATTCGGCCTGGGCCCGCATACCGGAGCGGAAGTCATCGGGGCGGCTTCCGTCCTCGCACACGAGGGTGGCGACGATATGGATGTGGTCGTCTGCGTGCCGTACAGCCGCCCAGCGGCAGCCGGGTTCCCCGTCGCCCGGATCGATGCCGGTGGCGGCGACAACCCGGCGGGCGATGTCCGCCCACTCGTCGTCGGACAGGGTGCGGTCGCCCGGGGCGGCGCGCACCGAGGTATGCCACACGGGCAGGGCGGGCCGGGAGTGTGGAGGGAGGGCCTCGACGGGCTGGTCGATGAGCCCCGCCAGATCCTGGAGGGCGCGGTGGAAGTCGGCGCTGCGGCCGGGGTCGGGCGCCAGGCCGTCGAAGGACGCGACGAGGTGCGGGTCGACGTGCTCCTCGGCACGCCCGGGGCCATACAAGTAGTAGAGGAGACCGGCGGTGTCGTCGCCCGGGTCGTTGATGCTGGGAATCATGCCGGGTTCATGCCGAGTTCTGCTGGCGGGCGATGAGCTGAGAGACGGCCTCCTGGACGCGGTCGGCCGCCGCGCGGACAGCGGAGATGGCCGACTCGAGCTGGGGCGCGTCGGCGCCGGAATTGAGCGCTTTGACGGCCTGGTTGAGGTTGCTGCCCGCCCAGCCGAGACGGCGGCGGGAGTCGAACAGAGCGGTGATCACTTCGCGGTCGTCGGCTATCTCGGCGGCGGTGCGGTCAGCGTCGCGGGCGGCGCGCAGGGCGGAGCGGGCGAGGAAGCCGGCGACGGACAGATTCGACTGGGCGGCGGCGGACTTGATCAGGGCGAACTCTTCTTCGTTGAAGCGTGCATTGGGCTGGTGCAGACGCTTCTTCTCACGCGGCTGGCGCGGACGCTGACGGGCGCGCGGTGCGGCGGACGAGCGGCGACGGCGGCGGTTCGCTTCGTTCTTCCCCCCAAGCTTCGGTCCGCCCTCGGTCGAAGCTTGCCGGACCTGCGCCCCCTGGTGCAGGTCCGCTCCCGCCCCCTTCGGGGCGGGGTCGGCGGAAGCTACGCTTCCGCCCCAACTTGCTCCCCGCGCGAGGGAGTTGGTCACCTCCTCGTTGGGGGAGTGGGGCGGCGTGTTGTTCGGGCGTGTCATCGGGTGCGGTTCCTCGTGGTGCGGCTGTGGTGCTGGATCTGGGCGGCGAGATCGACCATGGCGCCGGGGCCGTCCAGGACGTGGACAGGGGCCTCGGGTGCGCTCTGCACGAGCCACTGACCGTTCGGGGCCAGGACGGCGGAGTGCAGGAGGCGGCGGCGGACCAGGACTTCCGCCCAGGCGCTCGCTTCGGCTGCGGTCGGGGGCGATGTACGGGAGTGGCGGGAGCGGATGGCGGGTCCTCCAGGGCCGGGGCGGTGGCCGGCACCGGGCCGGGCCACCGCGTCGGGGGATAGGGCGTTTGACCTGCGGTTATCGCCTGGTCATCCGCATATCGGGCAGCTGTTGAAGTGCCGGCCGAGAGCTTTCGCCATGCGGGACTTCACGGCGAGGGCATTCGTCGCGCTCATCTTCGCCGCCTTCGTTCCCGCGCTGCGCTGGGAGTGGTTACGCAGGAACGTGATGTCCCGCTCGTAGCCGCTCTTGATGCGCTCGAAGCGCTCGCAGGTCTTCATCGGGCCCTCCTCGTGTCTCGGGGCAGGTGAGCGAGCGTCGGGTCCGCGTACAGGGCGGCCTGGAGGTCGCTGAACAGCTCGTTGCTGACGGTGATGTTGGCGTTGCGCAGGTGTGGTCGGATGGCCCGGCGGGTCATCCGGCCTTCTTTGAGGGCGGCTTTGCGGGCGACCTCGACCTTCGCTTCCCACGGGACTTCGTCCTGGTCCGCGGGCTTGGTCCGCGGGTCCGGCGCCGAGGCGCCGTGGTCTGTGCTCCGTGCACCTTGCGGTCCGCCTGCGGAGCCGCCCTCGTCCTGGTCCGCCGGTAGGTCCAGCGGCTGGTCCGGTGCGGGGGTGGTCCGTTGGTCCGCAGCCGTGGCGTCGCGGTCCGCAGGGGCGGAGTCGGCTGGTTGGTCCGTGGTCCGCGTGTCGTGGTCTGCGGTCTGCGGGTGCTCGTGGTCCGGCATCTGGTCCGCCGGGGCGCCCTGGCCCGCGCTCACCGGGCCAGACCCTTCGGCCGGTCCGCGTACGTGGTCCGCCCGCTCGTGGTCCGCCAGACCATGCAGCCCTGGAGCCGCTTGGCCTGCGGCGTTGCTGGTCCGCCCCTCCCTGTCGGCCTCCCGCGGACCAGCGGCGATCAGCTGGTCCGCAGCGGTCACGTCGTGGTCCACGACCTGGTCCGGCTGGTCCGGTGCGGGGGTGGTCCGTTGGTCCGCAGCCGTGGCGTCGCGGTCC
>NZ_JBHYJH010000005.1:99568-114868 GCF_042740445.1 Streptomyces sp. NPDC059003
GCAGGGGCGGAGTCGGCTGGTTGGTCCGTGGTCCGCGTGTCGTGGTCTGCGGTCTGCGGGTGCTCGTGGTCCGGCATCTGGTCCGCCGGGGCACCCTGGTCCGTGCTCGCCGGACCATGCTCCTGGGTGGGTCCGTGCTCGTCGTCGGCGAGCGCAGGGGCGGGCAGTTGGTCTGCGGTCCGCCGGTGCTCGTGGTCCGGCAGCTGGTCTGCCCCGGCGCCCTGGCCTGCATTCTTCGGACCGGTCAGGTCTACTCGTTCGACGCCGTGGTCCGCTCGGTCGTGGTCCGCCGAGGGCGCGGTGCGGTCGGTGGTGACGGTGGCGCCGAGGTGCACGGCGAGTGCTGCGGCGAGCGGAGGCACGGCCGAGACACCGATCACCAGGTATGGGCTGGTGGTGAGGTGCCCGGTCGACACGAGGTGGCCCAAGGCGTTGAGTAGGACGGAGACGGCGACGGTGAGGAGGGTCAGGACGCGGCCGAGGCTGCGGCCGGTGCCCGCAGCGATCCAGGCAAGGCCGGCGACCAAGGCCAGGACGTCGACGCTGACGGGGAGGGCCCAGGAGAGCACGTTTCCCCAGCCCACGGCGCGGCCGAGGGCGGCGAGGGTGTCGGCGGAGGCTGCCATGGCGACAGCGGCGACCAGGGCAGCACCGCCGATGATCAAGTTGCGGTGGGTCGTGGTGATGCTCACCGGTGGCACCTTGTGGTCCGGGTGGTCTCGATGGCGAAGTGGTCCCAGGCTCTGCAGCGGTGGGGTGGTCATGCAGCCTTTCCGAGGGAGGCGATCAGGGCGTGGGTCCGCAGCTCGCGGCCTTCCGGTGTACCGTCCTCGTCCGGGCGACGCTCGTCCGGGCGACGCTCGCGGAGGACGACCCGGGTGCCGTTGGGTCCCTGCACGGATTCCTCCACGAGGTCCCAGTAGAGGTCGCGCGCCTCGATGACGCGGGCGGCCTCGCGCATCAGGTCGCGGATCCAGTCGAGGTCGGCGTTCAGCCGGTGGGCCACGCGTTCCGGGCTCCAGCCGCGCAGGCACAGCTGGTGGATGACGATGCTGCGCTCCGCAGTGGTCAGGGGCACATCGCGGCCTTGGAGGGTGGCGCGTACGCGGTCGTAGTCCAGGCGCTCGCCGCGCTTCTCCAGCCACTGCTTGCGCTCTTTGTCGGTCAGGCCGCCCCAGATGCCGAAGATGACCTGGTGGTCGATCGCGTAGGTGAAGCAGTCCTTCTTCACCGGGCAGGTAGCGCACATCTGCTTCGCCTCGGCCATGGCCCGGCGGTCACGCACGGTGTGGAAGAACAGCTTGTCGGCGCGGGCCGGGTCCATGCCGTAGCAGGAGCCCCGGGCGTGCCAGCTGTGGTCGCCAGTTCCCCGCAGGTCCGGCGCGGGCGAGTCGTTGGTGGTCTTGTAGCGCAAGGGAGTCTCCGAGGTCGCCTCGCAGGAAGGCGGGCAGGGCAGCACCGCGGTGCGGCGGTGTGCGGCGAGGCGGGACAGGGCGCGGCGGGCAGGGCCGCACGGTGGAATCGATGGCGCGAGGAGCAGGTCAGCGGCGCTGGAAGCGGCGGTCGGGCCCGGTGAACTCGACGGCAGTGCACATGCCGGACAGCCGGGAGAGCACACGGTCGCCGACCTTGTCGCGCAGCACCGCCTGGCGCGCCGGCATCAGGTCGGTACGCACCGGCGGCATGTTGCTGGTGAAGATCGTCGGCAGCCGGTTCTGACAGCGCCAGTTGACCAGCCGGAAGGTGATCTCCTCGGTCCACTCGCTCGGCTTGGCCGCACCGAGGTCGTCGAGCAGCAGCAGCGGGATCCGCATGATCCGCCGCAGCATGTGCTCGGGGTCCACCCCAGCGCGCGGACGCAGCTCGGCGTACAGGTCGGCGGCGGTGGTGGCGTGCCAGTGCACCCCGCATCCGGCAGCGGTCAGGGCACGGATCGCACCGAACGCCTGATGCGTCTTGCCGGCGCCGGTGGAGCCCCACAGCAGCAGGCTGGGCCCGTGGGTGATCTCCCTGCGCCCGGCGGTGCCGTAGTGCGGGTTGACGCCCTCGGCGTTCGGCGCCACGGCGTTGTCGGCGATGGCGCTCACCCACGCGGCGACGTCCGGGTGCTCGGGCAGCGCGGCGCGGTAGTCGACCGGGATGCGCGCCTGGGCGGCCTCCAGGGCCGGGATCGGCTCCGGAGTGTCCGGCAGCGGCCGGTCCAGGTCCAGGCCGCGCTCGGCGAGTTTGGCCTCCAGGCGCTCCCGCAGCCGCTCGGAGATCGCGGGCTGCGGGTCGGTGGAGCGGGCGCGGGTCACAGGCGGCCTCCAAACGTCGTGGGCTCGGCGGTGGGGTTGAGATACGGCGTGTAGGCGCTGCCGGTGCTGGCCCAGAGCCCCGCGCCGGAGGCGGACGACAGCGCGGCAGCCGACTGCGGCGCGGCGTTGACGACCTCGTTCACCAGGCTCGGCAGCACGCTGGGGTTGAGCCCCTTGGCCCGCAGCTTGTCGAGGGCGGCACGGATGTCGTCGGCCTCGAACCGCTCGTCGAGCAGGGCGTTGACCTTCCGGCCCAGATGCCCGAGGAAGTCCGCCGGAGGGCGGCGATTGCAGCCCCGGACGTACTCGGCCACCAGATGCTTGGCCGAGACCTTGACCGAGGAGGCATCGGGCGCGGGCGCATCGCGCCCCGTAAGGAAAGATCCAGGATCCAAGATCCTAGATCCAGGGCGTGACTCCTCCGGTAGCCCTCCCGTAGTCCTCCGGGAGTCCTCTGGTAGTGCCGTCTGACCTGCGGTTTTACCCGCAGGCGTCGAGTCGGTGTCCGTGGGGGAGCCGACCGTCGCCATCTCGGGCTCCAGAGCACGCCCCGAGGCGTCGGCGGTGTGGATGACGGGGCTGGGGAGCCCTCCCCGCGGGCTCCGGGAGTCCTCCGGGAGTCCTCCGGGAGCAGTCAGCGCCGCCGAGGGCGACGCCTCTGTGCGCGTGCTGGGGCAGGCCGCGTCCTGGCACTTGCCGCAGTGCTGCCGGGCCTGGTGACTGGGGCAGCGCGGCAGGCGGGAAGCGGTCGCCTTGTTGATCTTCTGGTGCTGGTCCCAGGTCACGATGTGCAGCCAGGTCCGCCCGTCGCATCCGGTGTAGCGGCACACCAGCCCGGCGGAGGCCAGCTCGTCCAGGTCGCGGGCGACGTGGGTGGCGGTGTGCTCCGGGCGCAGGGCCCACAGCCGTCCGGCGATGATGGCGGGGTGGTCGCGGTGCCGGCCGGAGTCGTCGGCCTGGGTCAGGAGCCCGAAGAAGGTCCGCTCCGCGGTGAGGCTGACCGAGGCCAGGTCCTCCGACTCGAACGCCTCCGGCTTGATCGTGCGGATGCGTGCCATCAGGCCCCACCTCCCACGCAGTGCTGGAGCGGGCCCTGTCCGACCGACATGCGGTCACGGGCAGTGGACAGGGGGCAGCCTGCCGCGCTGGCCGGGCGGACCGGCCTTTTGCGCAGGGCAGTGCGCATGCAACACTCTCCTCTGAAGTGGTAGCCGCTCCGGGGCGTGTTTGGGAATTGGCCCGGTGCGGTGAAGGTGGGTAAATCTCCGGCCCTTGCACGGGTAGGAGTTCCATTTGGCGGTCGGCGTCTGGGAGTTGCACCTCTCGGGCGCCGCCGCTGTTTTCTGGGCTACCTGGCCCGGCTGGCTCGCGTGAATCGCATGCCGCTCCTTCTGGCGTCAGGCGCCGGGCGGGAGGCCCGGCGAGGGACGACGAACATATGCGGACGCTGCGACAAGATCCAGACTTAGCTAAAGGCTGCGGTACAAGTCGCAGAGGGAGGGCGCCGACACCGGCGCCTGCGGGTCGAGGCCGCAGGCCGTGACGCGGGTAGCCGTCGGGTCGCCCCGAGCATCCCGGAGATGATCTCCACTGCGACCCCCTGCACCTCATGACACAACGTGTTGAACCGGCTGGTCAGAAGGATTTAAGCCAAGCCGTATGAGAGGCGTCAACGGTGATCTTTTGCCCGATTTACATGCATAGATGATGCAGGTGACACGCACCCGGCTGCTCGCCTACGGAGCCGTAAGTCGCTTGCGGCGTAAGCGGAATGAGGTGATCAAGTGGCCCGCGTGACAAATCCTGCGATCTGGTCTAGACCGGCATCTGCGGCCGAACACGAAAACCGGCAATCTTTTGCCGGTTCCACGGGATGATCATGGACTGCCCGCCGAGATGCCCGATTCGGTAGCGATCGTCTCGCCACCGTAGCCAAATTCCGTTCAGGAGTGAACAACGCGTTCACGCCGGTTTGTGGTCGATGCCACACCTGGTCAAGATCGCCCAAATCTTGCGTATGGTCTTGGTGGGGAGAGGCAGGGCGGGGGCCAGCAATTGCGCTGACCCTCCTTTTTCATGCCCGAAAACAGGCGCTCCCGCTCCGAAAAAAATAGGGAGGATCTCATGGTCGCGAACGAACCGGACCAGCCCGACAGCAACGGCGCTGCGGAAGAGGAGACCTCCGAGACAAGCACAGAGCAGCACGCCGCCGTGGGTGCCGCTGGTGCTGCGGAGGTAGAACTCGTGCCGACCGAGCATGCGCCCGCCGGGCAGTTCATAGGCTTTGGCGCGATGCTCAAGCGGTGGCGGAAGGCGGCAGGGGTCACGCAGCCGAGAGCCGCCCGCACCCTGGGGATCAGCGAGCGCAAGCTGCGCGGCATCGAATCCGGCGCTACACCGCGCTTCACGCAGGAACAGTGCGAAGCTCTGGTTGAACTACTGCAGCTCGACTCCGAAGAACGCCACGCGCTGCTGCTCCACAACATTGGCACCTATCTGAGGTCCGCCGAGGGGCAGCCCGAGGTGGGACCCGCACTGCGCCTGCTCATCGACCAGCAGATGCCCAGTCCCACATACCTCAGCGACCGGAACTGGAACATCCTCGCGTACAACACCGCGATGGCCGAGACCTGGCCGTGGGTGATGGAGCCGAAGGCCAACCTGATCAGGTGGGCACTGACCACGGCTGAGGGGCGCGCGACTTATCACGACTGGCACAAGCACGCCACGGTCTTCGTGCGGATGCTCCGCTTCGCGGAGACCACCCACGGCGACGACCCCGATCTCCAGGAACTGATCGAGGACGTCAAAAAGAACCCCGAGGTGCTCCGCATCTGGGAGTCGGACACCGACTTCGTGGAGCACCGCGACGGGCACGTGTTCCTCGCCACCGTGCCGACGCTCGACTACCGCACGATCGAGATCGTCAGCCACGTCGCATACCCGGCGATCATGCCCGACTGCCGGTTCGTCGTCATGACGTGGGTCGAGGCCGGAGCCGAGGTGGAGCCCGATGCCCAGCGCGACGCCCTTGGTGGTGTCCGCGACGCCTGGGCGGACGAGACGCACAACGGCGCACACGAGCGGGACCGGGCGCAGGGCCGCCTGGCCGAGGCAGACCGCCTTCGCGCCGAAGACCTTCGCACGGCTCGACTTCTGGTCAGCAGCGCGGCGCAGGCCGCGGCCCAGGCAGGCGAGGACGGCATCCCTCTTCCGGCCCTCAGCCGCCTTATGGGTCCCGACGCCCAGCTGACGCTCTCGCCCTCGAAGCGGAGCGTGTTCTGGGCCGTGGAGAAATGCGCTGGCCAGTGGGGCGTCACTGAAGTGGCGCCGACGACGGTGATCGCACGCGTCCCGCGCGAGGAACTGTCCGGCGAGCGGCTCCACGAGGCGAAGCAGTTGGTGCGCCTGGGGCTTCCTGCCGAACCGCAGGCCGCCGCGGAGCGCATCGAACAGCTCCTCGGCGAACGCAACGTGGAGCAGCGCATACTCCGCGACATTCTGGCCGAGCTGCCCCTGCCTGACAGCGACCCGCCGAACTCGCACGACGAGGCAGCCTAGGCGCCCGAACCGGTCCCGGTACCGCATGCGCCGGAAACCAATGCGGCAGGCGTGGCCACCGCCACGCCTGCCGCAGCCCCACCCCTCTTCTCGAAAGAATCCACACGTGGACAGGTACACCTACCCCTGCCCGCTGCGCTGGGCCGACGCCGACGCGTACGGGCACGTCAATAACGCGCTATATCTCCGCTTCATGGAAGAGGCGCGCACGCGGATGTTCCAGGAGGCGCTGCCCGCGGACGAAGCAGACCGCCGTCGGCACGCGTTCGTCGTCAGCCGAGCTGCTGTCGAATACCGCGTCCCTCTGCAGTACCGCGAGGACCCTGTTGATGTGTGCGTCAGGGTCGCGCAACGCAAGGGCGTGTGGTTCGACCTGGCCTATGAGATTCGCGATGCGGATCATGTGTACGCCGAGGGCACGACCACCCTCGTCGCCTACAACCTGGATACCGGACGGCCCCGCCGTCTCACCGACACTGAGCTGGCGTTTCTGGACCGCTACACCGAGTCCTGAGTCCGGGGTCTCTCCGGGCGGGCGCCGACCCCGCATCTGAACCGCTTCCGGCTGTCACTCGATTCGGGGCCGCCCTGCCTGTTCTGGCCGTAGGTGGCTGGCGGGCTCTCTAGGGTGTCGCGCCGTGGGGTATCTGCGGCTGCTGCGGCAGCGAAACGTTCTTGTGCTGTGGCTCGCCGAAACTCTGAGCGTCTTCGGGGACCGCTTCTTCACCCTGGCGCTGATGTGGACAGCCTGGCAGCGCGAGGGCGCAGCGGCCATGGGCGTCGTCGTCATCGTGGAGTCCGTTCCGCACATCCTCGTCGGTGTTTTCGGCCGACGTCTGCTGGCCCGGTTCGCTTCCTTCAAGGCGCTCGCCGGAGTCGAGGGCGCGCAGGTCCTGGTCGTGGGCGCCATGCCCTGGCTGTGGGACTCCCTCGGGCTCGGCGGCGTGCTCACGGTCATCGTGCTGATCGGCCTCTCCGACGCGATTACCGAACCCAACCGAAGCGCCCTCACCCCGGAACTCGTAGACGCCGACCAGGTCCAGCAGGTCAACGGGCTGATGGATCTCACCGGCCGGTTCACCTGGGTAATCGGTCCAGGGTCGGCGGCGGTTCTGCTGGCGGTCATGGAGCCGGAGATGCTGTTCCTGGTGGATGCCGCGACCTTCGCTGTCTCGGCACTGGCGCTGCTCTGGCTGGCGCGTCGCGCTGATCAAGACGTTCGGATCGCGACGGTCGGCAGCTCGGCAGTGCGCGAGGCCAAGGAGGAGGGGCCGGCGCCGCGAGCGTGGCCACTGCTCCGGCGACACCCAGCGCTCGCCTCCGCCGTCGGCCTGCACGGTGCGGGCGAGTTCCTGTACGCGATCACCACCGTCGGGATTCCCGTGCTGCTGACGGCCCGGCTGGAGGCGGAGGCCGGCGCGTACGCGATGGTCGTCATGTGCATGGGCATCGGTTCGGTCGCCGGGAACTTTGTGGTCGGCAACATCGCCCTGCCGGGCCGGTTCCTGACGGTGTACTGCACGGCATGGGCGCTGCGCGGCGCCGTCCTGGTCGGGTTCACCTTCGCCGACGACCTGATGAAGGTCCTGGTCCTGACGGGCACGGCGAGCCTGACCGTACCGTTGGGAACGGTCAACCTCTCCACGGAACTGTCCCGGCTACCGCTGGCCGAGCGCCTGCGGCTGATGACCGTCGATAGCACCTGCCTGCATGTGGCGAGCATGGCCGGGATGGCCGTGCTGCCGGTGCTCGTTGCCGCGGCCCCGGCACGAACCTTCCTCGCCTGCGGCGTGCTACTGATCGGGGTGGCGCTGACTGCACTGCTGCTTGGCCGCTTCGTCAGCCCACCGCAGTCCACCTCCCCACCCGTTACCTCGGTTTCTGCACTGGGTGGCCCAGAGGACCTTGCTCGGCGCTGAGAGGCGATCGGCGGGCAGACATAACGCGGCATCCACGCTGGTATGGGCGGTGCTGCGCACGATCTCCGTCGGACTCGGGCGCGGGGGACCGGTGTCGCCGGAACTACGCGGCCTCGCGACGCGCAGCGGCGTCCGCGCCTGACAGCCCTCCCCTTTAGCCGTGGTATCGCGAGCGAGGAACAGTGCGGCTAGGCGCAGATCACATACGGCCCGTGTAAAAGTCGCCGGAAATTGGTGGCCAGGCTGGCATGACAGCCCTGGTGATGGCTCCCAGCGTGGCCCAGTCGCAGATCGGCTCGGCCAGCAGGTCCGCTACTCGGCAGATCACCACCCGGCTTCCCACCCTGCTGTCGGTGGAGCCGTCGCTTTGGCCGCGGATGGAAGCGAGTTGGTCCTCGGTCAGTTCAAGCACGGCCACGTTGCGCTGGGCGGCCAGGAGGGATGAGTCGTTGCGGTTCCCGAACCGCCGGAGCTTGTCTGTGTCGATGCCGTCGATGCCGATGAGTTCGTTGAGGGTCTGCTGGCCGCGGGTCCGGCTGTCGCTCCCGCTGCTGAAATCCGTGAGGATCGTTGGCAGCTGCAGTGCCAGGCCCTTCGGCGCTTCGCGGACGGGGGAGCTAGACAGGCTGTTGTCGCAGGGGACCAGGATGACCTCGCAGTCCGTCCATTTCTCGCGCCTGCGGTAGGCGACCACGCTGGTCATCATGGGGTGGCACAGGAGCAGTTCGCTCGTGATGTGGTAATCGGCATGACGGATGCGTGCACGCATCGACCACCACAGCGTCTTGTGCTCTGTGTCCCTGTCGTTGTGGACCCATTCGATCTGGGCGCTGACGAGTGCCTTGTGGGCGTCCCGTAGAGCGGAATTCCACCCGTAGTACCCGGTTGTTCGGGCCACCAGCAGAGGTACGTCTCGTTCCCCGCCCTGGCGTTCCCGGCCTCGGCCGGTGCGCTTGAGGACGATCGAGGCGGCTTCGGGCGCACCGCCGGCCATGGGTACCGCGTGCTGCTCCATCCATCGGTTCAGCGGTTGGCCAGGCTCGCCGCCGTGGACCAGGACCACGAGCCGCCCGCAGACCGCAGCGGTCGGGCTGTCCGCCAGCAGGCCCTGCTGCAGCGGAGTGGAGGCGCCGGAGGGACAGTGGACGATGATCTCGTCGGCGCAGGAGATCGCCCTGGCTACCCATTCATGGTGCTCGGCGGTCATCGGGCTGCCGTCGGCCTGGCGCGGGACGAAGACGACCAGGCGCTCGAAGTCCGACCACGCGTCCCGCAGCGCATCGAGCGCGTCTTGCCGCCAGAGCGACTTCACGTCAGTGTCTGCGAGCAGAACGGAGGCGTGCCACTTCGTCGGGAACGGCTCGCCCGCGTGGACCACTACGAACGAGCGGTCCCACTCCGGCAGGGCGGTCACGTCAGCGGCGGCGATGTCGAGGCTCTCGTACAGGTCGCTGAACTGCACAGTGAACGTCTCGGGGGCCGGTCCGACGGTGTGCCGCTCGTGGTCTGCCTGCCAGTGGACGGCGGACACCTTGCCAACGCGGCCCGCGTGCACACCACCGGTGACTTCGACCTCGTCCCACAGTGAGGGATGCCCGCCGGCGCCGAGTAGTTCGCCATCGAGTCGGGTGCGGAGCTTGCCGACCGCCTGCTCGAACAGGTTCACTCCGGTGTCACGCCACCGGTGTTCTTCTTCCAGCGTGATGCCGACCTCGTCGGACATCAGGCTGTCCTCTCGGTCTTCGAAGTGGACGCCCTGCATCGATTTCCACACCCGCCGGATCCGGCTCGCCACGGAGCGCGTCTGGTTGGACCGGTTCTCATCTGCGTCGGCTTCGGCCAACCGCGTCCGGGCCCGCTCGGCCAGCGCCTCCGCGGCATCGTGCGTGTGACCGGAGCGCGGGCCGGGGATCAGTTCGGTGAGATGCTGCTGCAGGACGAACGGGTCGTCGATCTGATAGCGCACGGACCGCGTGGAGATGCCCTCCACCTCGACTGCCTCGCGGGTCGCGATGAGGTAGTAGACCAGGGCGAGGGCGTCTTGCTCGTCTCTCGGCCACGGCCGGATCTCCCGAGCTTTCGCGCACGCTGCGTCCCATCGCTTGCCCATGAGGTCATTGCCCATGAACGGCATCGTAGACACGCGGTGCGTCTCGGGGCAGGGCCTCGGGGAAGCCCAAGATCAGTCGTCCCCGTGTAGCGCCGCCGCCCGGCAGGTCCTGGTGGTGGCAACGCCGCCCCACGTGCTCTCCATGCGATCTTCAGCACGCGGAGTCTGGCAGGGTGCGCTCGTGTTCTGCGGCGGGCGCTGTCACGGTTCCCTGGTGCATCCCCTCGTGCGATGGCAGAGTGACGAACGAATCCACTGGCCTGGAGGAGAGTCGCGAGTGTCATGGATCAGCAGACTTCGGCGTACGGGGGCCCAGGACTCGGATGCCCAGGCTGCCGCGTGGCAGGCCCAGCTGACGCTTGCCCTCCGGGCTCCGTCCTGCGCGCATGGCACGGACTGCGATCCGAACAGCATCGTCGGTGCCTCCGTCGAGCACAGCGTCGACGTGGATCAGGCGTTGACCGACCTGCTGACCGCGCTCGGGCCGAATCATCCGCTGACCGTGCCGGTGTTCGAGGCGAGCCGGGCCTCATTTGAGCTGACCTTGCTCCGGGAGCCGTGGCTCGTCTACTGCGCAGAACAGGCGGCGCCGGGTACCGACGACACTGCCCTCGCCCTCGACCGGGAATTCCCTGCCCCGGAGCGGGTGCGGGCCTGGGCTTCGTACGACACGGCCCGTCGCCGTGTGGAGCGTCTACGGGAACGCACCGTGCCGCTGCAGGACGAGCTTGCTGCCTTTACCGGGCACGTCCTCACCGCGCGGACAGCCGTGTGAGGAAGCCGCGTTACATCGCGACGCTCCACGAGCAGGTCGGCTCCCTTGCCTGGGGGTCTGTTACTGGATGGCCGTCGGCTTCCTCTCGGTAGCCGACGGCGTGACCTCCAGGAGTAGGAGGCCATCAGCCCTGCGCATGTGCCGCAAGGAGAAGCCCGGCGACGCTGCCGGCTTCGGTGATGCGGCCTGCGCGAACGGCAGTCAGGGCGTCGCTGAGCTTCCACCAGTGCACCGTCATACCGATCTCCGTGTCGTCCCGGTCGGCCGTGCCAGCCCGCAGGCCGGTAGCGAGGAAGAGGTGCGTCCTCGCGGTCGTCGCAGCGGGCAGCGGATCGATCACACCGAGAGGCCGTACGTCAGTGGCAATGAGCCCTGCTTCCTCTTCCAACTCGCGCAGTGCCGCTGCCTGCGGCTCTTGGCCGCCGCTGCCACCTCCGGGGAGGTGCAGAACGCGCCGCTGCTGGAGGTAGAAGTCGTCCTCGACCAGAACGACTTGGCCTTGCTCGTCGAGGGCGACCACGCGGACTCCGTCGTCGACCGTGATGTGCTCGTATGTGCCGCTGCTGCCGTCAGGCCGGATCACCGTGTCGCGGTTCAAGGCAATGAAGGGGCCGCGATGTACCACCTCGGTCGCAGTCCGCGTCCATCCCATCGCCAGCCTCCCCGAGTTCCCTGCCGCTGATCGTCCATAACGACGCTAAGCACCCACCCCAGATCCTGGCTGCACTTCCCGGAATTCACGCTGTGCCCGCAAGGCCCCCGCCTCGCTGCTGCGCTTCACCCGCCGGAGAGCGCGGGCATAGGGCTGTCAATCCACCGCAGTACAGCGGGCGATCACGGCTTCCACGTCCTCCATGCTCAGGGCGAGGTGGTGGACGGGCTCGGAATCGTGCAGATGCCGGGTGACGACCACCTCGAACAGGTCGGCACGCTGGTCGTCGGCGTAATGCGCGCCCAGCTGGTACCAGTGCTGAAGCACCCGCCATGTGACCCGATGCGGCGACGGGCTGGCCTGCCAGTCCAACTCCAGGTGGTGATGCTCCTTCGCCGCAGCGACGGTGCGGTGCAGCTCGTCGGGGACGGTCTCGGGGTTGCTCGCCCGGTCCAGGATTTCCGCCAGGTCCTCGGCACATGTCTTCCGGGGCGAAAGTGGGGCATTGAGGCCGGGAGGAGGGCCGTCCTTGAGCGTGCCCGCGGGGCGGTCTGCCCAGCGCAGGTCTGTGCACGCCTGGAGCTGGTCGGCATCAATGTCCTCCGTGCCCTCGACGTCGTCCAGGTCGACCACGTACCCGGCTGGTCCTTCTGCCGTTTCGTTCTCGTCGTCGAGCACCCAGCCCGAGTCCCGTACGTACCCCCGCTGCCCTTCGAACACCCCGGCGGTGACCTCGACGCGGTCATGGGTGTGGTGTCCGCCGCGCTCGGTGATGATCGCCTTCTGGACGACGCCCGCTGCCCAATGCGTGCAGATCTCCAGGGCCGGGTCGGGCAGCCCGGACCCGATTCCCCGACTCATCCCGCCCCACCGCAGCTCCGGAGCGTCCGGCACCCAGCCGGTCTCGGCGCGGTGCGGCTGGCCCAGGAACACGGTGCTGAAGCCCCTCGTGGGGGCGTTAGGGTCCCAGGTGCGGGTCAGCCAGCGCCACGTCTCCGCCACCGGATCGCCGGGCGCGGCCGTACGCGCGAGGTCGTGGCCGGCCCCTGGCAGCACCCGGTTGACCAGCACGTCGACGCGCCGGTCATCGCGCAGCTGCCAGAGCACCGCGTTCCATGCGATCGATTCGACCGGCTGTCCGTCGCGCATGTGCAGGGCGTAGAGCACGATCGCGATGATGTTGCGCATCGCGACGTCATCCCAGCAGTTCTCGTCCATCCCGCCTGGGCGCGCAGCGGTGGTTGCCGCCGTGGAGCGGCGGACAGCCTCCGCCCATGGTCCGGCGTCGGCCGCCTTCCGACTGCTCATGGATGACTCCCGTTACCCCTGGCTGACCTAGAAGATGTGCTTGCCCATCTTGCCTGCATTGTCGGCGAGTTCCAGGACCGCCTTCGCCCGATCCGGCACAACCTCCGTCTGGTCGTACAGCCGGGCGACCAGGGCGGCCATCGCGTGCACCGCGGCAACGGGATGTTCGACCAGCTGCTGGCGGGCTGGTTCGGTGACAACCAGGTGGCTGCCAGCGAGGACTTCCAGCTGGTCCAGTCCGGCATCCCAGTGCGCGGCCGGGCAGAGGCCACCGAGAAGAGGGCGGGCGTCGGCCGCCCACTCCACCGGGTCCACGGTGGCACCGCTGTCGTCGAGGAGCTTGGCGCCCCACTCCCCGAGCCTGCGCACCAGGCCCTGGACCATGGACTGCGGCACCCAAGAGGACAGCACTTCGGCGACCTGGGATCTGGGGGTGCCCGCCATCGCGCTGGTTTCCACGAGCAGTTGGTCAGCGCGTCGCCGAGTGGCGAAGTCCTCTTCACTCTCGCCCGGTCGGCGGGGGGCGAAGAGGCCGGCGGGAAGATCATCGCCATCCTCCGCATACTCCAGGTACGACAGCAGGATCATCCACCCGTATACGTCCGTGCCGATCTCCCAACGGGCGTACGAGGAGAGCCTTCCGGGCCTCGCGTCGTCCAGAGTGGGACTCTGGCGCGGCTCCCGGGCGAATTCCCGTACTGGCACGGGGATGCCCGCCTCCCGGTCCCTGCGCTGCTTGTCCCGCCGCCGTTTCGCCTCGCCCATCCGTGTTCCCTCCCGCAAGTACGTCGGTGCTCGCACGCCGAACCCACCTCATCAGACCATGCGGGCGGAGACCAGATCCCAAGATCTCCTGAAGGTGTGCTTGGCCAGAAAAGCGGCTGCGCAGGCCGTGTGGCTCGGGAGCCGCTGTATCCGCGGGTTCGGGAGCGAGGAGGGCGAGCGGTCGCTCAGGCGCTTCGTGTACGCACGGCCGCAGCCAGCTGACGGACGGTGCTGGTGTGAGGGTGGCGTTCAGTGAGTTCGGTGACGATGGCGCGCATGCTGGGACGGTCCCGGACCTCTGCTGGGGCTTCCCGGTGAGCGGAGAGCAGGGCGACCGCTGTCTCCTCCGGTTTGCCCCATTGCCACCAGGCCCGCGCCATGTCGGTGTGCAGTCGGCCCCGGCGTTCGGCAGTGGGGAACTGGCCAGGGTGGAGGTTCCTGCCCGCATGGACAGCTGCGCCGGCATCGCCTAGCCCCCACAGGACTCCGACCTTGTAGAGGGCGACGGACGCTGGCGTCACATTGAATGCCTGCGGGGATTCTTGTCGGCCGGGAAGGAGCTTCACGGCGCGTTCGGCCTCGCCGATCATCTCCAAGGCGCGGTCGCGGTCGTCGGCTTGCGCTGCCGCGTATGCCACGGTGCAGAGCATCTGAGCGTACGTCGCAGCCTGCGCGGGGGTGTTAAGCCCGGCGGCCTCCACCTTCGCGGCGGCATGAAGAGTCACCCGCTGTGCGGTCGCGACCCGGCTTTCGTGGCGCAGGACGATGCTGAACGCGCGTGCAGAAGCTGCTGCAGCCAGGGGCGAGCCCGACAGGTCGGAGAAGATGTTGGACCGGTCCGCGGTGATCCTGCTGGCCGAGTAGCGCCCGATCTTAGACAGGGCCTCGGTGGCGAGGTCGTAGCACGCGGCGAGCCGCGCGTAATCGTCAGCTTCGCCGTTCTCGACGCGGGCATGGGCCATTGCCAGGAGGTTCGGCAGCACCAGGATGAGTTTCTTGTGGGCACCGGCATCGAAGAGCGCCCGTGCTCGCCGGAACTCGGCCGTGAGGTTCGAGACGGTGGGAGCCGCAGTCGGGCTCGGCAGCAGGGCGAGCGACTCGTCGAGTGCGTTCAAGACGGTGAGCGGGACGGCGAGGCCCGCAGCTTGGAGCAAGGAACGGCGCCTCATCGAGTCCTCTTCGGCTTCGGTGTGCCTTCCAGCGTCGGCAGCAACCTTAGTGCGCGAAGCAGGGGATACGCGCAGAACTACGGCAAGTGCGCTCGCAGGGATGAACAGTGCCTGCGCAAAACTTCGGATCATATCGAGGTCGGTGGCGCTGCGGTGTCCGGTCTCCAGCCGGGAGACCGCCGAGGCCGAGTAGCCCGTCGCCTTGCCCAGGTCGGCCTGACGCCATCCGAGCTCAGTGCGTGCCCAGCGGATCAGGCCGCCGACGTCACCGCCGTCGACGAGTGCCCGTGCCTTGGGCGATTCCCAGTTCGGTGCGTGTGCGAGCATCGCGACCCCCGGCCGAACCAGACGGCAACCAACTCACGGTAGCTGGGCGGAAACTGCGCGTCGAGGCCCTTGTGCGTGATGCGCAAATGACGTGCGCCCAACGGGCATGTGCTCGCCGCCATGGACGGACCCGCAGTGTTCTGGAGGTGCACCGTCCGCCGTGGACACGAGGTGCACACGCTCCGGCGTATCCGTTGGTGGCGGGTGGACGGCGCGACCATCCGTTCGCACTCCGAGAGGAACGACCATGGACAGCCTGCTCAGCACCGAGACGACGATCCTCGACGACGAACTGCTGCCGATCGAGGTCGGTGACACCGCCAAGCTGACCGAGGGCCAGGGCGGGGGTCAGAGCGAGGACAAGCGACGGGCCTACAACTGCTGATCCCCCAGTCGTGGTGGTGCGGCCTCTACGGC